>CAYUNA010000600.1:0-3406 GCA_964445895.1 uncultured Saprospiraceae bacterium
GGCAACGCGAGTGGGGTTCTTGAGGATGAAAAATGATTTTTCATCCTCAAACTCTTCTTGTTTTAAATGCAAAGAAACTTTTGTTACACGGTACTAATACAGTGTAAAGT
Organism: uncultured Saprospiraceae bacterium; assembly: GCA_964445895.1. Lineage (GTDB taxonomy): Bacteria > Bacteroidota > Bacteroidia > Chitinophagales > Saprospiraceae > CAYUNA01. Next base: position 111 of record CAYUNA010000600.1, read on the forward strand.
AAGTTTCTTTATATTTTTCGCAAAGGGATTTAAGGGAACAAAACGGTTTGCAAAAACCGTTTTGTTCCCTTAAATCCCCACCTCCCCGCACCGCAGGCGCGGGAGAGTGAGGTGTTTGAAGCTCGAAAATCTTGTGATTTTCTCGCCTCTCATAATTAAAAGAAACTTACTACGCGGCACTTAATCATGTCCTCTTCAAAAAAAACAATTACAGCATTTTCTTAATCTTATTATATGTACCGGTGTTTTTATCGCTTCCACCACAATTTAATTCCTCTTTCTTATTATAGATTGCTTTTACTCGATTGCCTGGATCTGGATGCGTACTCAAAAATTCAGGTGGACGCTGACCACCTCCTTCATTTAGTTTTTCAAAAAATCCAGCTGCCCCCGCCGCATTATAACTCGTACCGCACAAGTAGCGAACTGAAAATTCATCGGCTTGCGATTCGTGCTTCCGACTAAAGCCCAACGAAATAACACTTAGTGCCATTTGACTCAATGTTCCGCCATCTTCCTTACCCGTTACCACCGCACGGAGCGCATCCAAACCATAGATTTTACTCATCTGCTGCGTAGAATGTCGTAAGGCGGCGTGTGCAATTTCGTGCCCCATCACACCTGCCAGTTGGTCTTCTGAATCCAAGTATTTTATCAAGCCTGTATAGACATAAAGGTAGCCGCCAGGAACTGCAAAAGCATTTAACGTATTGTCATCCTTGATGATTTTTACGGTCCAATCAAATTCATTTTTGTAAGCAACTTCTCCCGAATTTAGAATTTTATTGGTTAGTCCACGAATGTATGTATACGCTTCTTCGTTGCCTTGTTCAGGCAAGATTGGATAGTTCTGTTGGTCTTTTTCGATTTCTATACTAAATTGTCTCCCCATTTCAATATCATCTTGAATAGAGAAAAAATTAAGTCCTTGTCCGTTTTTCATATTACAACCAAAAGTTAAAAATAAGATGGCTGCAAAAAATGGAAGCATAATTTTTTTAGAAAACATAGTCAATTGTTTAAAAGTTAGTAGTCAAATTTTTTTGGATAAAAATAAAGAAGGTGTTTTGTTTTTTAACGACAACAAGACTGATTTGTTCCCACTTTTATTGTCTAAAGACGCATTTTTTGAAAAGAGTAACATTTGATAATTTTATTTTAAAATAGACATAACACTTTTTTTTACGGTCAAATTATTGCAAAATTCATTTTTTTTAAAATAAAATTGCTCCAGTATGAACAAATAAGCAATATATGTAGTTATGGATATATATCGTTTATTTTCATGAGATTATAATTTGTTATCAAATGTCGCTCCTGCATGGAGCGACTTTTTTTTGTCTTCTACTAAAATTCATCCAACTTTTTTGATTACTGCCAAAGATGTTTACTTTCGTCCAAAATTCTATTTTTTTCAATTAAAAATACGATGCCACAAAACGTAGAAATCAAAGCCCGTTGCGCCAATCCTGAAAAAATCCACAATATTTTAAAGTCTAAAAATGCTCGGTTTGTCGGCGTTGACCATCAGGTTGATACCTACTTTAATGTGCCTGACGGTCGCATGAAGCTGCGAGAAGGCAACATCGAAAACCAACTTATTTTTTACAAACGCAGCAACCAATCCGGGCCCAAAAAATCAGAGGTTATTCTCTATCCTTCACAGCCTGATTCTACGCTTAAAAGTTTGTTGCTTGCCAGTGTCGGAGCAAAAGTCGTTGTCGATAAAAAGCGAGCGATTTATTTCATTGATAATGTAAAATTTCATGTAGATGAAGTGGAAGGTCTGGGTAGTTTTATGGAAATAGAAGCGATTGACCGCACAGATTTGGTTGCGTTGGAAAAATTAGAGGAACAGTGCCGATTTTATATGGAATTACTAGAAATTGCGGATACTGACTTGGTTGAAGTATCGTACAGTGATTTGCTATTGACTAAAAAAATGGCGTAGAAAATGAACTTAGATTTAACCAAAAAATATCCTTCCAAGTTATTACTTTTTGGCGAGCACACCATCCTCAAAGGTTCGCAAGCGCTCGCTGTGCCACTACCTAATTTTTACGGACAATGGGCATTTTCTACCGATTTTTCCAAGCAATTAGATTTAGCCAAACTTGCGGATTATTTAGAGGTGAAATTTCCAGGTTATTTTGATGTTTTTGAGTTTGAAAAGTTGTTAACCAGAGGTTTATATTTTGAATCAAATATTCCAACAGGTTATGGTGTAGGAAGTTCTGGCGCATTAGTTGCCGCTGTTTTTGATGTTTTTTGTAAAAATAAGGACGCAATTTTAAAAACAGATTTGAAACCATTTTTGGGTAAAATGGAAAGCTTTTTTCATGGTTCAAGCTCTGGGATTGACCCGCTGATTTGTTATTTGGAAGAAAATATTTTATTGGAAGGAACGACTAAAATGAAATCGGTGGCGTTGCCTGATTTTTCAAAAATGGAGCATTGGACAATTTTTTTATTGGATACTCAAATGCCCAGAAAAACGGGCCCGTTGGTCAATATATTTTTGAAAAAATGTGAAAATACCATCTATTTATATCAAATTCAAACATTACTTAATCCCTTAATTCGTACTGGAATAAATAATTTTTTGGCAGGTGATTGGTCTTTCCTTTTTGAACGATTTCACTTGATAGGAGAGTCCCAACAGCAGTGGTTTTCAGAAATGATTCCAGATGCATTTCAGGATATTTGGACAGAAGGAGTAGCGAATGATTTGTACAAGCTCAAACTCTGTGGTGCAGGTGGCGGTGGGTTTATTTTGGGAATGACGCGGGATTTTGAAAAGACTAAAAATGCGTTGAGCAATTGGAAGTTGCAAGTGGTTTTTGAAAATTGAGCATAAAATTCAATTACCCTCCGCAAACGCCTTAAACTGATTCAACCACTTCTGCGTCTGCTTCTTAAACATGCCTGGCATCAAAAACGCCATCATTTTTATCATAAAACCATTCAATTGTGTGTATTCAATCTCCGCCGTCCATCGTGTTTTATCGGATGCAAGCCACTCAAATTTATTCACCATACTATTCGTCATGTGCTTGTGGACATACGTTCCGCTGAATTCATCAGGAAAATTTTTGACTGTAACCGTTTCAATCAATTCCATTGGTCGCCCATTCATTTCGTACATCATTCGAGCCGTTGAACCCACTTCACCCGGTTCGCCAGTCAGGTGTTCAAAACTAATAAAACCATCCTGCCAATGCTTTAAATTATCAACACTATCAAATAATTCAATGACTTTCTCTCTCGGTAAATCAATATCGACTTGACATTTAAAT
>CAYUNA010000601.1:0-3401 GCA_964445895.1 uncultured Saprospiraceae bacterium
TGTAAAGTAGTCTAGTTTTAGGTCTGTAAATATTTTTTTAATACTGAAGTGAGGAATAAAGGTAGGAAATAAAGTTTTAAAATATCAACATGACAATTCGATATATTTTTTACATATTTGAATAAAAAAAGTGAAATTAAAAAAATGACTAAGCTGTCATTTTTTTAATTTCTTATAAATTGATGCTACTCTTTAAATTTTCTCATGAAAAATATCAGCTCCCAACCATCACCAACTTGCCTTGACCATTCACTGCCAAACGCGTAATCGCATTGATGCCGTAATATCTAAAATCGCCGATTTCGAGCCATTCTGTATCTTTCTTCGGGTGATATTTATATAATTTATAACCTCGTCCCATCAAGACTGTTCCATCTCGCAAGACACAGAAATCCTCGCTACCTTCCAATGTAGGTGCGATAATACGCGAACGGAGGGTTTCATTATTCATTTCTTTGATATACCAAGTTGACTCAGTAGCTTTATGAATATAGGCCAAATTACCCGCAGGAGAAGTTTGAAACCCGCGCCCGATATTGGTCGTCAAATCTTGAATTGAACCATCACGAACGTCACCAACCGCCAAATATGCAGGGTCGCCAACAACAAATAAAGCAACTCGATAATTGTCTAACCAATAATGATAACCGATGTTGGTAACACTTGGAAAAAATGGCTTACCGTTGTTTGCCCGAGAAAATGGAAACGACCACAAACGCTGTGCTTGCTGGGTATTCAGTTCTACGCGGACTGCCGAAAAATTGCGGTTATCTGGCATCAAAGTTGGCGAATATTCCGATTCTTGAGTACGCGTAACTTGCAATTTAGTCTTGTTGCTAATGTCCAATTTGTAAATATCAGTTTGTCCCGCTCCAGGCAAACCGACGGTAATGTACAACTCATTTTCACTCATAAATGCAGGCTGATTATTGTAACCATCCGCATTAAAATCTGTCAAAAATTTTGGATTTTTAAAATGATAAAGACTATCCGATTCTTTTTCGATATCGAACATATAAATATTAGTAGTTGGCAAATCTTGTCCAATAAGTACTGAACAAAACGCGCTTAAAAACGTGATAGTGGCAAATAATTTTCTCATAATTCTTCTTTTGAGTGCTATTTTAGTCCTTGGTTTGTTAGTCTTTGGTCTTTGGCTTACAAAACTAGCTTTTTACATTTATTACAACAACTAATTTCCCTAATTTGCATGACTTTTTGTCGGATTACTGCGAATTAAAGATTAAAGACCAATTAGTTAAAAATCAATTCAGCCATAAAAATACATGCTTTGGCTGGATTTTCAGAAAATTGATTAAAAACATTTTTATTCTACTCAAAAAAATGAAATTTCAACATGAAAAAATTTAGACATTTATTGCTCATTTCTCTGTTTTTACCTTGCATTTTGACCGCGCAGATTGACCTACAATTGGTAGAGTTTGCTGACGGCTTTTCTGGACCTCTTGACCTACAACATGCAGGCGATGACCGTCTTTTTGTTGTCGAACAAAGCGGTGAGATTAAAATTATTGACGCGGACGGAAACGTGCTTCCTACGCCATTTTTAGACATTGACAATATCGTAAATGACAACGCGAATGAACGCGGCTTGCTTGGTTTGGCGTTTCATCCAGATTATCAAAACAATGGTTTTTTCTACGTTAATTATTCCAATTCCAGCGGAGATACACACATTTCGCGCTTCTCTGTATCGGCTGATCCGAATGTAGGTGACCCTGATAGTGAGGTGGTTTTAATGGTCGTTGATCAGCCATTCAACAATCACAATGGCGGTGGTTTGGATTTTGGGTCAGATGGTTATTTGTACATTGGTTTGGGTGATGGAGGTTCGGGCGGCGACCCGCAAGGGAATAGTCAAAATACAAATACATTATTAGGCAAGATGCTGCGAATTGATGTTGATAATGGTTTACCGTACAGTGTTCCCGCCGATAATCCATTTATTAATGATGCTGATATTTTGGATGAAATTTGGTCGATTGGTTTGCGGAATCCCTGGCGATTTAGTTTTGACCGCGAGACGGGTGATTTGTGGATTGGTGATGTTGGTCAAAATGAATTTGAGGAGATTGATTTTGAACCGGCAAGTAGTACCGGTGGCTTAAATTATGGCTGGCGATGCTACGAAGGCTTCGCTACTTTCAATACGTCAGGCTGTGGTAATGCGAGCGAATACACTGACCCTATTTGGGACTATGCGAATAACAATAGCGTTGGTCGTTCTGTGACGGGCGGTTATGTGTATCGGGGTACAGAATTTCCTGATTTGGTAGGACATTATATTTATGCGGATTTTGTTTCAGGACGGATTTGGTCTTTGACACCTGATGGAAATGGAGGTTGGAATAATGTGGAGTTATTGAATTGGACGAACAATCAAATTGGGTCTTTTGGCGAAGATTTGAATGGCGAAATGTATGTGATTGCTTTGCAAGAGGGCACAGTTTATAAAATAGAAGGGACTTGTCAGGCAATTTCTGCTAATATTAATTTTGCTCCAGTCAGTTGTTTTGAAGGCAATGATGGGGCTTTAGCGGTCACTGACTTGCAAGGCGATTTTACTATTGAATGGAGTACTGGAGATACTGATTTTACTATTGACAATTTGTCTGCTGGTGACTATTCCGCAACGATCACAGATAATTTTGGTTGTACAACAGAACTCTCTCAGACACTCGAAGAGCCCGCGGAAATTAATTTTGATTTGAATACTGATAATGGAGATGTTAATGCTCCAGAAGGTTTTGTAAATTATCAGTGGTTTGCAGATGATGTAGAAATTACTGACCAAACCACTTCTACTTTAATTTATGACAATTATGCAGTGGTTTATGTGATTGTTACGGATAGTAATGGATGTACTTTTACATCAGATGAAATATTCTTTTTGGCTACCAATCAAATTGCTGGTCTGACCAATTTTAAAACCGCTCCTAATCCATTTTCTAATCAAATTAATTTAAACCTAACGACTAACGAAGTCCTCAATTTAAATTTACAAATTTTGAATATGGATGGAAAAATTTTAAAAGAAGAAAGGCTGCAGGTAATGGGTGATTTTTCTAAAAATATAAATTTGAATGATTTGCCGAAAGGGGTTTATTACTTAAAATTGAATGAAGGTGATAAAGTAGCGGTACAGCGGATTGTAAAGCAGTAGTGATTTTTTATCAAATAGTTTAAGTGTCTCGTAGTACCGTGTAAAAAAAGTTAATTTCCCTTTTCTCAAAGGGAGTTTAAGGAATAAAAGCGTTTGCAAAAACGCTTTTATTCCTCGAGAACCCCACACGCGTCACCGCAGGCAACGCGCACTATTTTTTTATTGGAGGGAGAAAATTTGCAATTTTCTCCCTCCTGATAATTTAAAGAAACTTTTG
>CAYUNA010000602.1:0-3398 GCA_964445895.1 uncultured Saprospiraceae bacterium
TTTATTAAAAGTCAATTTTTCTCGTGTTTAAAAAAAAATCGGGATGCGTGCAGACAGAAAACCTTTCCATACAATCTCTTCTCGTGGTAGTTTGAATATTGAACAATGAACTGAAGATTTTTGCCCCGAAATAGGAAGTGTGCGTAATCTCAGTCAATTAGGATAAGTCACGGGAATTTCTTAGCATTGTCCAAAATTTGAATATTATGAACTGGAAAATTTTATTTCTATACTCTTTAACTGCCATTTCGATTGCTTGCGGAGGTGAAGATTCAGATACGCCTTTTAATCCCAACTTTGGCGATGCACCAACCAATCCTGACGAGACTGTATTGACGAATTTAATTAATGAGCTTCGAGCAAACGGTCAGAAATGCAATGAAACACAATACGAAGCTGTTCCGGCATTAACATTTAGTACAACTTTAAATGAGATTGCTAAAAGCCACGCTAACTATATGGATAGCATTGATGAACTGACGCATACAGGTGAAAACAACGCGGAAATTGGCGAGCGAGCACTGGCTGGTGGCTATAATTATACGGTGATTGCAGAGAATTTAGCGAGGGGGTACGCTGATGAAGAATCCGTTGTCGCTGCATGGAAAGATAGTGGAAGTCATTGTGTAAACATGATGAATCCAGACGTTCGTGAAATGGGCGTCGGTACGAGTGGGGCATATTGGGTGATGGTGTATGGAGTAGAATAAAATGACTTGTGAACCTAAGTGCCTGGATCTATTTGCTGTAATAATGTAGGGAAAGCGGTTGTATCAAAAGGTTTTCTGGCCGAACGCACCCCGAAATATTCTTTTTTAGACGGAGCGAAAACCGTATTTTTTTAAGAAAAAATACGGTTTTTGCTCCGTCTTTAGAATTTAATTTTTTTTAACGATAAAAATTGCCTTGTGATACAGCTCCATTGAGTTGAATTTTAATACATTGTGACTAAAGCCCACTGTTCTATGCCCCGAGCAATAATGTCCGTGGACTTACTGATTTAAATTATAAGATATGGAAAACCACCCGTTTTTTGAATACAACGATACTTTTGAGGCTTACGGTACGCAGCACTTGACCTTAATCGGGTTGATTATTGTGTTGTCGATAGTGATTCCGTGGTTGTCGAATCGTTATTTAAATTATTTTCAAAAAATCTGGGTCTCCCGTATTCTTGCCGTTACAATTGCATTTTGGGCATTTTTGTGGATAGGCATTTATTATTATTTAGGTGATTTTGAAATATCAAAGCACTTGCCACTTGACCTTTGCAATATTGTAGCAGTAACGTTACCTTTTCTGATGTGGATGCCGAGATTTAAAATTCATGAAATTATCTATTTCTGGATTTTAGCAGGAACATTGCAAGGCGTTTTGACCCCACATTTATCGAATAATTATCCAAATTTTGAATGGTGGAAATATTGGATTGTACACGGCGGTTTGATTGTTTATGCGATTTATATTACCGTTGTTTTCAAAATGTATCCAACGTTCAAAAGCCTTTGGAAGTCTTTCTTTACCGCGAATTTTTACCTCATTTTTGTATACGGAATGAATGTTATTTTAGGGTCAAATTATGCGTATTTGATGGGTAAGCCGCCGGTGGCTTCGGCGTTGGATTTGATGGGACCGTATCCTTGGTATATTTTGACGGGGCAGGCGGTGGCAGCGGTTTTGTTTTTGTTGGTTTGGGCGCCGGTGAGGATTTTTGGGAAACGGAATTTGAATTGAAAACTGTTATAAAATGCCTCTTTTTTTCAAATAATCAGCAATATTAAATTTAATCCCATCCAACAATTCCACATCTTTATCCCATTCTAAAACTTCCCAAGTGTTGTCTGGTCGGGCAACAATTACAGTTTTACTTTTGCTAAAAATCCAGATAATTTTCTCCGTTCCAAAAGCGTGCAATTGACGAACTTTGCGAAGGACAAATTCTTCAAAAAGGTTCGTAGTTTTATCGAGAACTTCTACATTTACATCAATTTCAATAACTAATTTTGGGGTAATGTCAAAATACTTAGTGGTAAACTTATCTGGAGTCAGCAATTTGGTTTCATACACGGCAATGTCCAATCCCATATTGTTACGGTGGTCTAAATGACTGCCTACTTCGCCCATGAAGGGTTCATATTTTTCATCATTTAGTTCTTTTAAAAGAATGGAAAATAGGTATTTCTTGAGCAACGATTGGAGGCTACTATCTGCCATAATTTCTTCCAGTTTTTTGGTTTTGTTCAACACCGAGCGAAATCCTTTGTAATAAAATGGAATCCCATCAATGGTCTCCCGAATCAATGATTTTGGGATTTTCCTTTTTTTAGATTGCTTTGTCACCTCGGTCGTTGATTGACTGGTCGTTGCAGACATACACGTTTTTTTAGATGAATCAATTTATCAAAAGTACATAATATTTTAGAGATAGGGGAGATTTTATTGAAATTGTTTTACAATTAGCCGCTTCTTTTAAAAACATACCTATCCTCCTTCTCCAAATAAACCACATTATTAAACTTTTCCACCAACCTATCCCAAATCACGGTCGCCCCATCTTCCCGTCCCTCCCAATTCGAACTTTTCAATGATTCCAAATTAGAAGAAGACACAATATCCGCTTGATGCCGTTCGCTCAAAAGCGGTATCATAAAATCCATAATCCGCTTACCCGACACCTCTTTTACCTCATTATTTCCGATGTACAAAATCATAATCCGGTCAGGACTAATTTCCAATAAATTAATGTAAAAATGGTCGTATTCGTTAGTTTTAAAAACGTGGTATTCCCAGGAGTTTGCGCCTTCAATCTTGTTTTTTTGAACGGTAAAATTGAATTGGTGAGGTTGCCCAAGTCGGTCAATTGTGTTTAAGGTATCCATATTCTATTTTTATCCTACCTTTGTACCTGGAGCATGTATCGTTTTTCTATTTCCTGACAACCAAGTCTTTAGGAATTTGACTTTACATCAAATCAATCAGTTTGCTCGCTAAACTCTTTCTTTGATGTTGCGTTAAAACCCTAAATCTTTGATTTTTAGTTTATATAAAAACTATAACTACACGCTTCTATTCTTCATTATAAAATACATTTATCATGGCAAAAGGTAAGAACGCAAAAAAAGCGGTTAAAAAAGAAGCAACTAAATCATTAAAAGAAAAAAGAGCAGAGAAAAAAGCGAAGAAAGCAGGGCGAGAATAGGCAGTTAGCAATGTGCAATGTGCAATTTTTAGTGGTGTGTCAAATATAATAACCTATAATTTTTTACAAAAATTAAGGTTATTACATTTAAAACTATGGGTTCAAACCCTAGATAGTTGACAGTTATGACATAACTTAACAAGAGGGAATTTGAGGGATAAAAACGGTTTTGTAAAAACCGTTTTTATCCCTCAAGCCC
>CAYUNA010000603.1:0-3396 GCA_964445895.1 uncultured Saprospiraceae bacterium
AATCGCCTCAAAACCTGTATCTTTGCACTCAATTTTAAAATAAAACAACAAAAAAGTGTTTCCAAAATACGACGTAATAGTAGTGGGTGCCGGTCACAGCGGATGTGAGGCGGCAGTAGCAGCAGCCAACTTGGGCTCAAAAGTATTGCTGGCGACGATGAACATGAACACCATCGCCAATATGTCGTGCAACCCAGCAATGGGCGGCGTGGCAAAAGGGCAGATTGTGCGCGAAATCGACGCATTGGGTGGTTATTCGGGTATCGTGACCGACCATACGATGGTGCAATTTCGGATGTTGAATCGGTCGAAAGGGCCAGCAATGTGGAGTCCGCGCGCGCAGAGTGACCGCATGTTGTTTGCGATGAAATGGCGGCAGATGTTGGAGGCGCATCCGAATATTGATTTCTGGCAGGAAATGGTGACGGGAATTGTGGTGAAAGATGGTCGCGCGGGTGGCATTCGCACGGGGATGGGAATTGACATCGAAAGTAAGAGTGTTGTATTGACGAATGGGACGTTTTTGAATGGTTTGATTCATATTGGTGAGAAGCAATTTGGTGGTGGACGTGCAGGCGAAAAAGCAGCTACAGGCATCACGGCGCAACTCGAATCTTTGGGCTTTGAAGCCGGTCGAATGAAGACGGGAACGCCGCCGAGAGTGGATGGGCGTAGCTTGAATTGGGATGCAATGACGGTGCAGCCGGGAGATGAAAACCCTTCAAAATTTTCGTTTTCGGATACGCCACAATTGAAAAAACAATTGCCTTGTCATATTACGCACACGAGTAAAGCCGTACATGAAACGTTGAAAACAGGTTTTGACCGTTCGCCGATGTATAGTGGAAGAATTAAGTCATTGGGGCCGCGCTATTGTCCGAGTATTGAAGATAAAATTAATCGTTTTGCGGATAAAGACCAGCACCAGTTATTTGTTGAACCAGAAGGTTGGACGACTTGTGAGATTTATGTAAATGGTTTTTCATCATCTTTGCCAGAAGATGTGCAGTACAATGCGTTGCGACAAGTGCGCGGATTTGAAAACATGAAAATGTTCCGCCCTGGTTATGCGATTGAATATGATTTTTTCCAGCCGACGCAGTTGCGCCCGACGTTGGAGACGCATTTGGTAGAAAATCTCTACTTTGCTGGGCAAATTAATGGGACAACGGGCTATGAAGAAGCCGCTTGCCAAGGCATGATGGCGGGGTATAATGCGCATTTAAAAGTAAACGAACTCGACCCATTTATTTTAAAACGGTCGGAAGCATACATTGGGGTTTTGATTGATGACTTGGTGAATAAAGGGACGAAAGAACCGTATCGGATGTTTACTTCGCGAGCAGAATATCGGATTTTGTTGCGACAGGATAATGCAGATTTGCGCTTGACGCCACTGGCGCATAAATTGGGTGTTCGCAATATGGACGAACGCATGGCGCGCGTGGAAGAAAAGCAAGTAGCGGCGAAAGAAATCAGCAAGTTTTTTAAGAAATTTAGCGTTACGCCAGACCAGGTTAATCCACTTTTGGAAAGCAAAAAAAGTTCGCCGTTGAAACAGCAGGTGAAACTGCATACCGTTTTATCGCGTCCACACATTTCAATTGAAGATTTGCAAGAAGTTGTTCCTGCTGCGGCAGAATTTTTACAAAAATATCGGGAAGAAGACTTGAAGGAGGCGGAAATTCATTTAAAATATGACGGCTATATCAAGAAAGAAAAAGAGATGGCGGACAAAATGAATCGCTTGGAAGCCGTGCGTTTGCATGATAATGTAGACTATCATTCGTTGGTGTCTTTATCTGCCGAAGCGCGCGAAAAATTAACGAATTTGAAGCCGATGACGATAGGGCAGGCGAGTCGGATTTCAGGGGTGTCGCCTTCGGATATTTCGGTTTTGTTGGTGCATATGGGCCGGTAGGACTGAAATTTTTCTATATCCTAAAAATTAAGTCTTTAGGAATTTGACATTACATCAAATCAGTTAGTTGGTCAGTTAGCTCGCTAAATTCCTTCTTCGATGTTGCGTTAAAATTACAAACATTTGATTTTTACATATAAGAAAATGTGCCTGATTTAATGTGCGTTACAAGTTCTTAAAAACTATCCGATGGTTACTAAGTTCTCGCCCGAGTTCAATAAAATATACTTTATCAATAAGCATACAATGCTTCACGTTTTAGAAGGAAATGGTGGAATTGAAGTAGATTTTAAAAGCTATCATAATTGGAAGGACAAGTTACTTTTTTTGAGTCCAGGGCAATACATTAAATTTTTATCAGAAACATTTATCGCAAGAAAGATTGAATTTAAAGAAGAAGAAATCTCTTGTAACAAAGAAGTCAGAGTGCTATTTAAGCATTTGGTCGAATTGGGTTATATTGATTTCCACGAAAGTCATACTTGTCAACAATATTTAAATAATTCGGTGTTTTCAACGGAAACCAGTAATATTATCGATGCGTTATCCAAGCAATGGTACTGGCAAAATCCCTTTCATGCGAATCGGGAAGAATATCAGGTGATTTTTGATGTTAAAGATATAATTGATGAAAAGTACAAGAACCATTTGTCGAATGATGGAATTTCTAAGCTGATTAATGGTCATAATTATGATGCCCAAGCCCTATTTAAAGATAAAATTGGGCTCTCCGTAAAATCTGCATTAAGTCGAAAAAGATTTTTAGAAAGTAAAAAAGAAATTGCTTTTACAGATAATAGCATTAAAGAAATCGCTTATGAATATGGCTTTAAGGATCCTGCCTATTTTAATAGAGTCTTTAGTAAAATAGATGGGAAAAGCCCAAACAAATTTAGAGAGAATTTTGATTATGAAAAACGAGATAGTTTTTTACCTGAGTTGTATCAATTATTGGAGACACACCACAAAGAACAGCGGGTAACTGATTTTTATGCGAATAAAATGAACCTGTCAATTAAAACTTTATCCCAAAAGGTAAAGGATAAATTGAATATAACTTTGGGGCAATTAATTCGGCAAAAGTTAATTGATACTGCTAAAACGTTACTTCAAACAGATATTAATATTAAAGAAATTGCCTACGAATTGGGGTTCGATGAAGCCAATAATTTTTCTTCTTTTTTCAAACATCATACTTCTTTGTCTCCAATAGAATATAGACAATTGTTTATTAAATAAATCAATTTTAAGTGTCGCTTAATTACTACGAGGCACTTAATAATTATCCCGAATTTTCAAAATGAAGATTCGGGATTTTTTTTTGCTATTTTAGAATACTTTAAAAGTACAATCAATACGGAATTTTTAATACTTAAAAAACTGATACACCCTCACATCTTTGCATTATTGTTAATTTTTAATTCAGCTTAAGCAATTACAAAAAATATTTATTAAACATTAAACATTAAACATTA
>CAYUNA010000604.1:0-3395 GCA_964445895.1 uncultured Saprospiraceae bacterium
AATGCAGAATTGTGGTCAGGAGGGATTTGGCATTGATTAAATGCTAGCGAGCGAAAAGCGGGGACAATAGAAACGACTCAAACTAAGCTAAATTGATATATTTCAGATGTATTAAATCGAGCTTATCGTAAGCCGTGCTTACTCAACGGGGGTTGGTCGCGGCATCCTCGCCGTTTGGTAGATTCCTGCTAAATAGATAGTACATCGGGCGAGACCCTTTAAATCTTTGCACGTTGAGCAAGCATAGCTTTTCACGAGCGACGCGAACAGGTGTTTGGATTCGTATATTTTACAAAATGATTAGTTTCTTAGTTATTCTGTTTCCTGCCAATTCTTCCGTAATAAAATATATCCCGCTGGACAAAGCACTTATATCTATTCGCTTTTCTGCTTCATTGATGGCTGTTGAAATTCGCTTCTTTCCGTTAATATCATGAATGACTATTCGTTCTCCTTTTAAGTTTGAAAGCAAAATATTATCGATTGCGGGATTGGGTGCAAAAGAAAAACCATGATGGCTTAAAACTACTGTGGTTGTCGTAATATCCCCATCACAATTCCCTGGCATATTGGTATCCATCCATTCCAAACGATTTTCAATCCAGGTTTTCATATAGCTGATTTCGGCATCATAAGTTTGCGGAATTGGAAAAGGCTCAAACCAAATATTATTGCCGATAAAATCCCACCTTGCAAAGTTCCGACCCAATGGCTCTTCTAACAAAGCAGTCTGTGTATCTATCCATTGATTTAGCGAATCTTGTTGCAAAAAAGTGCTCCTAAAATCTTCCCATCTACAATTGAGTCGGTTGATAAAAACAGAATCTGACATCATCTCCTGCCACCACATTGGCATCGACCAAAGATTTCCACAATTATCTTGATTTTGCAAATAAGTCCAACCTTCAGTAATGTGACTGGAACATACCGTTGACAAGCCATAAGTTTGGTCAAAATCCCAAATTGGTCCTGCCGTTAGCTTTCCTCCTTTGCTATCCTTGTCCTTGTGCATATAAGAACTTAATTTATAACCATCGGAATTTTTAGCAAACTCGTTGATTAGGACAAAATCAACAAAAGAATTGAGGTCTATATAATCGGTATAACGAAACTCGTCTGCGTTGGTAAAGTCAGAAGCAAAAACGGCTTCTTCAAAATCATGGATATAATTGCTGATGTAATCCTTTTGTTCAGGTTGAATTTTATCAGGCTTTGGATAATACCATTGATAGCTCATAGGAACTCCTGCCTGAGAATTATAATTGGATTCAAAAAGGTCTTCTGGAGCAACATCCCACGTCCAATCAATGCGCAAAATATATCCGCCCGTCAAGGAATCTCCTGCAATGTCATCCTCATCTAATTTTGCAATATCGACCCGGTCATCATCCCTCTTGAGCTTTTCTGTCAAAATATAAATCCCCTGATATTCTCCATTTAAAACCACTTCCACAAATCTATAATTTGCTGCGTAATGCCCCATTCTTCTAAAAAGGTCAAAATTCAGTGGAACCCGCAGTTGCGTTTTATCCAAGACCATCGCGTGTAAAATCCAATCCTCTTCTTTCCCCATGCCTAATAAGGGCGCTGAGATTTCATTTTCCGCTTCATCCCAAAGTTCAACTGTGTATGTTTTTTTCTCATAAAGCTGCGTAGAATTTCCCCGTGTTTCAATACCGATATGCCCATCGTAATGATTGAAAGCATCGTTGACGTTGTTTATTTGCCCATCGCCATTATCGATGATGCCCATTGTGGCTGGAATTTTCGGCTCATCCGGAATTTCATTCGCATCGGTGTTGATGATAATGATTGGCAGATTGCTTTCGGTTAGCATTTGTGCGCTTAGTGATGTATTGATAAGTAAGGAAAACACTAAGGCGGTTTGGAAAATTTTCATATCTATCTTTAACTGTAAAAAATTTATCTATAACAATACAGGGTGGCAAAATTAATAAAAAAAGAAAATGGTTTTTGGTATTTGGTTTGTTTTTTTGAATGGATTTAGTTTGAGTGAGGTTTGAGGTGTGGCTTGGGGACGTTAAATTTAGTGGAATTTCGCTAAACAACTTAAAAAACGTATATTTGTATAAAAAATCGAGCAATTATGGTAAAAATAGCACAACCGCTGACCAATGCACAACTGGAAATTTTAAAAACTTTCCGCTTGAATTTGCAGGAAGCAGAAATGGAAAAATTGAGAAAATTATTGGTCAATTTCTACGCTGACCTACTTACTCAACGGGCAGATGAAGTGTGGGAAGAACAACAATGGGATGAAGCGAAAGTGGAAGAAATGCTCAATACGAAAATGAGGCGACGAACCTCTTAGCCAACAATTACTACTATGAGTCAGCAAAAAGTTGTTTTAGATACTAATATTATTCTTGTTTCTCTGTCTAATAAATCGCCGTTTTTGTAACCACTATACTTTTTCCTCCTCCATCAATTCATAAAAAAACGATAATCGCTCGTGGAAAGCGGTGCTTTCTCAACGCACATTGGCTGCGGCGTCTCGCCGTTTGGTATGCAGCATTTTGACCAAGGTTTAATATGACTTGCAATCAGCAAATCTGGAATAGACAAGCCAGTAATCGCACATTTGAGATGATAGGCAGAAAGAATTGCCGATCGAAAGAAACTTTGATTAACTCTTCTTTTAACAACAATTTTTCTATCTAAACCCATTTTGATGTTCTCCTCATCTTTTATAGTAATTTTGACGATTTCTTCCAATGGTTTATGGCTAAACTTAGCAATCAACAATTCACTTTCGTAAGCTAATTTTTCCCAATTTCCATGAAATTCATTCCAAACAACTTCTTCCATTTTACTTCCATGAGAAAGTCCAACAATCCCATCTTTTCGCAAATCAGGATCTAAACGTCCAAGATTTCCAATTTTCATATTTAAAGCAGATGGAGATATTCCTATTATATTAGCATATTTTATTATTGTTGGGTGTGTCTTGCTACTCTTTTTAAAAGGAATTTTACAATAAACGTTGAATGCTACGATGGTTTCCTCGC
This sequence comes from uncultured Saprospiraceae bacterium, assembly GCA_964445895.1. GTDB lineage: Bacteria > Bacteroidota > Bacteroidia > Chitinophagales > Saprospiraceae > CAYUNA01. Next base: position 3,030 of record CAYUNA010000604.1, read on the forward strand.
GAGACCAGTTATTTTTTTTCATTTAATTCAATGTTTGTTACACCATAGTCCGAAAATACATTATTCAAAAGTTGAAAGGTAAAATCCGAACTTCCTTGTAAAATTTGGGAAAAAATTTCAACTCTGTCATCTGTAGATAACGAATTTAATTTTTCAGTATTCCTAAAGAAAGACATAAAGTCATCTCTATTTATTTGATTTTGCATCATTTAACTTAATATTTTAGGTAAAGCTACATATTTTTTCAAATTTCATCTAAAAAAAATAGCATTCACTTGCAATAATAATTTACAAAAGTAAGACATATCCCAAAACAAAAAAAGGGCAGTGCTCCCGCACTACCCTCAACCATTTATTAGTCTCACC
>CAYUNA010000605.1:0-3390 GCA_964445895.1 uncultured Saprospiraceae bacterium
TTTCATCCTCAAACTCCTCTTGTTTTAAATGCAAAGAAACTTTTGTTACACTGTAGTAAAGTATAAACTATTATTGCTTCATTTTCAAAAATTGATAGGCGATTCTAAAGTCGGGAATACCATACCCTAACTCGTTATCGGGAGAATCAATTTGACTACTACTCTGGATAATAGCCTCCATAATTTCTTGATTTGTTAGATTGGGAAAGGCTTGCCAAAGTGCAGCCACCATACCTGCAATAATCGGCGAAGAAAAGGATGTTCCGCGAGAGTGATTCACCTTTGCGCCATAAACTGAGGCAGTAGCAACTCGCTGCCCCATCGCGACTATTTCAGGTTTTATACGTCCGTCGGATGCTGGCCCAATTGAGCTAAATCGTGCTCTTTCTAAATTAGATTTTACAGCACCAACTGTAAGAATATGCTCAGCATCGGCAGGAACATCAATATATTTCCAGTCCGAATCACCTTCGTTTCCAGCACTATTAACGACAATCATTCCCTTTTGTCCAGCCAATGAAGCTGCACGAGTAGCAATACCGATTTTTCCATTCAAATTTTCATAAGTATAGTTCATCTCGGCATCCGAAAAAGTGGTGTAACCAAGCGAAGAATTCACAACGTCCACCCCCAAACTATCTGCATATTCTAAACCAGCTACCCAATTGCATTCTTCAATTAAATATTCACCTCGCGTATCTTCCGTTTTCAAACAGGTATAAGTAGCGTCCGGTGCTGTGCCTACCATTAAACCTGGATAATTTGCAGCCATTGTTGATAAAACCTGCGAACCGTGTGAACTCGATTCATACACAAAATCATCGTTATTGACAAAATCGCGGTGTAAAATCAAGCGATTATTAGCACGCAGACTGTCAAAAAACGGCATAATATCCACATTAGAAAAACCGCCATCCAGCACCGCTATCCACATGCCTTTTCCAGTAAAACCTTCATTGTGAAGAAAGTCACCGTTTAGCATTTTAATTTGTTCTTCAGCATGACCATAGTAGTTATCCATCGTAAATACTTCCGGTAGGGAGTCCCGCAATTTATCTTCCCGACGCAACAATAGAAATTTCGTTAAATTCTTTCCAACATATTTAGTTGATTTGACAAAATCAAGAGCTACAATTTTTTCTTCCATATCTGCGTCTACCAAGACACTCGCAGCATTCAACCATTTTGAGGTAGAATGAACTGTCGCGCCAAGCGATTGCAAGGCTTGCAAATATTCTATTTTAACTGGCAAATCTGTGGAATCAATCGCTATATTCTGTCGCTGACGACGTTGGATTGCTCTTGTGGAAAGAAACTTTTCAGGTTGGTCAATAGCATAGACAGGGCTTGCTTTGTCCGCAAACTCTACCCAGATTTTTTTTAGTTCTCCTTTATTTTGGCTGAAAGAAAAAGTAAAAAAGTAGCAAAGAATTATTGTATAAATTATTCTCATCAATTGCCCCTATTTAAAGAATGCCTCCTAATTAAAAATGGTTGGCAAACTCATAGGGGCAAAGATAAGAAAAAATGGGAGGGGGATAAAAGGGAGTAGAATATATTTCGCCCGAATATTTGTCACAAAATTAAGACGAATGTGATTATCCCGCTTGGTGCAAAGGTAGTTTTATTAAAGGATTGAAGGATTAAAATTGAATTGTTATTTTTACTTGCAATTGTTTACCAACAAATCAAAAAAATCACAAAACACTGATAATCAGATAATTATCACCAAATTTTCCAATTTTAAAAAGCCTATTTTATTACAGAAATGTTCATTAACGACAAAACACATCATTTCCGTAAAAGTACGGAAGTGATTAGATAATGTTTTTTACATTGTCATACTTTTATGTGAAAAATACGGATAAAAATGTGTTGTACTTGCGTAGATTTTGGATGGGTATTCTGACATATTTATTTAGCGGCTCAAAATTAATGCTATTCCATAGCGGCTTCAAAAAACTCATTTCCTCGCGCCCGCGGCGAGGGGCGGTGTGGTGTTTGAAGCTCAAAAATCTTGCGGTTTTCTCGCTTCTCATAATTCAAATAAACTTTTGTTACACATTACTAAATGCGTCTGCATAAAAAAATGCGTTTCAAAAGTTAATTTGAAACGCATTTTAAAAGCAACTTTTAAGCTGATTTTATAATTTCGGACACTTCACTTTCTCCTTACGACTTCCAGGGTGTATGTAAATAAAAGACAATTCAAAACCACCTCTATTGTTCGTTGGTTGAGATAGTCGATTCATCGCGATATCGTAGCTAATCCCGACATTTACACGTCCCATTTCTAAAATAGTACTCACTGTATAGGTCGGTACACCAAATGAAGTAGATTCACTCTGTACGCCCATATTATTTTCACTAACTGTTAAGTTTTTTGAAAAGTGTGACCAAAAACCTGCCCGAATCGCAACCTCTCTCCAATCTCGATTGGTGTATCGAAAGTTCGCTCCTAAGATTCCTAACATTGATGGCCCTTGGCTCGTTACAATTAATCCTGGTAAAACGCTCAATTGGTCATTTAATGGAAATTCTCCACCAAACTGTGCCATCCATCGCAAATCCAACGTTTCCTCACCATTGGAATCAATAAAGGAGAACTTCGGCGCATTCGCATGAAAAATAGCACCACCGACATACAAGCTCTGATTGTCGTCAAAAACAGAATACCACATCAAACCAGCACTCATATCCAAGAAAAAATCCGTGTTTTGATTGATTTGTTCTAAATTAGGCATGGATGGGTCTATTGATTCTGTAGTGGTATTGAACTGCGTAGAAAACCACAAATCTTCACTATTTAAAGAAAATTGACCACCGCCTAATTGGGCACCAGCAATTAAGTATTGGTCAGCCGAACGGTAACCGCCGCCACCCAATTGTTTCATAAAAGCAACATTGACTGCTCCCGTATTTCGAGTAAAACCAGATACACCTGCTTGGTCTTGCAATGCCGTTACGCCATACGATAAAAAGTCATTACGACCAATCGCGCTTCGCATATCAAAACCCGCAGAAGTCGTTCGATACGGTTTGCTTTGTAAAATACTGTTCCACTGTTGTTTGTAATTAGCAGAAAAACGAAATTTTCCATTAAAAAGTCCAGTCATTGCAGGGTTAGTTTGCATTGGAGAGGCATAAAACTGGGAAAAAATCGGGTCTTGCGCCTTCGATTCATTCACACAAAAAACACTGATTAGCAAGACAATAATTATAGGTAAATTTTTCTTCATCGTTATATTTTTTATCAAACGTAGTGATTTTTTTTTGATTTTAATATGAGTTATTGGCATTTTGGAAAATAGTTGACAAATGAATAACTGATGTTACGCACTTTGTACATTTCGTGGCGAAAACCTTTACGGAAGAAAATAGATACTTGCG
>CAYUNA010000606.1:0-3387 GCA_964445895.1 uncultured Saprospiraceae bacterium
CTTTGAAATTAATCCCAAATTCCTTCACCTTGCCAGATAATTTTCCCTTTACCAGCAGGTTGTACGTTATTTTTAAAACAATCATCATCCGCCCCGTTCGTTTTACAAATAAATCGCCCTCGACAATCATAAAAATACGCTAACGGAATCCCTTTAAAAAGATAAGCAAAACCATCCGTCATTTTATACTTCACTACTTGCTGCGGATTGTGGCGGTCAAGCGCTTTGTCCATCCAACCGATTTCAAACGGATTTTTGGTATCAGCACATAATTTGTCATCATCCGCACTAAGTTCTTCGATACAAGTCACTTCGACAATAGCTTTTTCCGACATACAAGTTCCCATCATATCAGGCATTTCTTTATAGCCAAATTTGATTTTTTGACCTGCTTTTAATTTAAAATCAGCGTTGTTGATTTTTGCAGGATTAAGCTTATCACCATTTTCCAAAACAATCAACAAACCACAGCCATCTAACCCAGAAAAGTCTTTTACTGTACCGATAGTTTCGCAGGTCTTTCCGTTATCACCGACGGAATTTTTATTCGTTTTGCAACTAAAAACGGCGAGAATCAGGCTAAAAAAAATAAATTTCTTCATGTTATAAAATAATATTTTAAAATTTGAAAAGCTACTTCTGAAACCAACAATACCTATTCAATTGATAATCAATTTTTTATTCATTGCTAAAAAATTAAATGTTATTAAATTGACGAATCAATCGAAATTTCAAAAATGACTCCGTAGTTTCCCTTAAAACGCTGCAAATTAACTACCTTTGCGCCGCTTTTCCCGTAAAGGGTGAAAATAATTAAAAAAAAGGTCAATTTGGTACTTGAATTCAGCGACCAAATTAGTCAAAATAAACAAATAAAAATATGTCTTCTAAGATTTTTTATACCCACACTGATGAAGCACCTGCTTTGGCGACAAAGTCACTTTTACCTATTGTTCAGGCATTTGCCAAACAATGTGGAATTGAAGTAGAAACCAAAGATATTTCTCTAGCAGGAAGAATCCTTGCGAAATTCCCTTCTTATTTAAAACCAGAACAGAGAGTTCCTGATGCTTTAGCAGAATTGGGAGAATTAGTGAAGCAACCAGAGGCAAATATCATTAAATTGCCAAACATCTCTGCGTCTATCCCTCAACTTAAGAAGGCGATTGAAGAATTGCAAGCTGATGGATATGCAGTACCTGATTATCCAGATGACCCTAAAACCGACGAAGAAAAAAGCATAAAAGCAACTTTTGACAAGTTAAAAGGAAGTGCGGTAAATCCTGTTTTACGGGAAGGTAACTCAGACCGAAGAGCACCGAAGCCAGTAAAAGCTTATGCTCGACAAAACCCGCATTCTATGGGTGAATGGTCAGCAGACTCTGCTTCTCATGTATCTACGATGGGCGCAGGAGATTTTGCCTCCAACGAAAAATCAGTCACGGTTGCTAAGGCAGGAAATGTCAAAATACAATTGGTTGGTGCGCATGGAACAACTGTTTTAAAAGAGTCCGTACCTGTATTAGAGGGAGAAATTATTGACGGTACATTTATGAGCAAGAAAGCATTACTCGCTTTCTTTGAAGCACAAATTGCAGATGCGAAGGCGAAAGGCATATTGTTCTCTCTACACATGAAGGCAACGATGATGAAGGTTTCTGACCCTATCATTTTTGGTCATGCAGTGAGAGTATTTTTCAAGCCTGTTTTTGAAAAATTTGGTAAAGAATTAGACGAAGCAGGAGTAAATGTCAATAATGGTCTTGGTAACTTATTATCGAACTTAGACAATCTTAAACCTGACGTAAGAGCAAAAGTTGAAGCAGAAATTGCCAAATGTTTTGCGGAAGGTCCGGATTTGGCAATGGTTAATTCTGATAAAGGAATTACGAATCTTCACGTACCAAGTGATGTAATCATTGACGCTTCGATGCCTGCAATGATTAGAAACTCTGGCCAGATGTGGAACAAAGACGGCAAATCTCAGGATACAAAGGCAGTGATTCCAGATAGTTCTTACGCTGGTATTTATCAAGCCACGATTGACTTTTGTAAAGAAAATGGTGCATTTGACCCGACGACGATGGGAACGGTACCAAATGTTGGTTTGATGGCTCAAAAAGCAGAGGAATATGGCTCGCACGACAAGACATTCGAAATTCCTTCGGCTGGAAAAGTGCAGGTAGTTGACGATGCAGGTACAGTATTGATGGAACATAAAGTAGAAGCAGGCGATATTTGGAGAATGTGTCAGGTGAAAGATTTGCCAATTCAGGATTGGGTAAAATTAGCCGTTAGCAGAGCAAGAGCGACGAATGTTCCTGCTATTTTCTGGTTGAATGAAAACAGAGCGCACGATGCAGAATTAATTAAAAAAGTCAAAACTTACTTGCCAAACCACGATACGACTGGTTTGGATATCAGAATCCTTTCTCCGGTAGAAGCAACTAAAGTTTCTATTCAACGAATGAAAGACGGCAAAGATACCATTTCTGTTACTGGAAATGTTTTGAGAGATTACAATACCGACCTTTTCCCAATTTTAGAGTTGGGAACAAGTGCCAAAATGCTATCAATCGTTCCTTTGATGAATGGTGGTGGTTTGTTTGAAACTGGTGCTGGAGGTTCTGCCCCTAAGCATGTTCAACAGTTCAACAAAGAAAATCACCTACGATGGGATTCTTTGGGCGAATTTTTGGCTTTAGCAGTTTCTTTAGAACATGAAGCGAAGACAAACAATAATGCTAAAGCACAAATCATAGCAGACGCCTTGGATAACGCTACAGTTGCTTTGCTACAAAATGGCAAATCTCCATCCAGAAAAGTAAATGAGTTGGACAATCGCGGTAGCCATTTCTATTTAGCTTTATACTGGGCAAAAGAATTAGCTAATCAGACTAAAGATGCTGAATTGAAAGCTAAATTTGCACCGATTGCGAAAGCCTTGAGCGACAACGAAGCAAAAATTGTAGAGGAGTTAAACACGGTACAAGGCGCGGCGATGGACATTGAAGGATATTATTCTCCAAGTGCAGCAAAAGCTACAGAATCTATGCGACCAAGTGCTACGTTGAACGCGATTATTGACGCGATTTAAGCGTAGAACAAAGCAAATAAATATCAGATGTTTGGTTTTTTACTTCTTGAAAACCAGTCATTTAGGAACTTAACTTTGAATCAAATCAGTCATTTAGTTTGCTAAATTCCATTTTTGATTTTTTGTCAAAACCTTAAATTATTGGTGCTCTATTTTTATAAAAACTAAACATACGCAAAAAGCGGTTTGGTTCTTCGGAATCAAGCCGCTTTTTTTATGGCGTTTATTTCACTTAAAATTCCTATTTTCGCGCTCCTTAAAAACATGCTAAGGAACGCGAATTAAATAAA
>CAYUNA010000607.1:0-3380 GCA_964445895.1 uncultured Saprospiraceae bacterium
TCTTGAGGATGAAAAATGATTTTTGCAAAATCATTTTTCATCCTCAAACTCCTCCTGCTTTAAATGCAAATAAATTTTTGTTACACGGTAAAGTAAGTTTCTTAGACTGACAAAGTAGCAATAAGACGGCGGACGGAAGTCCAGCTTCCTATAAATTCAAAACTTCATTCACTCTTTTCAAACTAATTACACATCATGAACTTTATCTCAAAAATGCTAACTTTATTGTTAGTCGCTTCTATTTTTTGTGTTGGTTGCAAAACTGAACCCAAAGTCACCGAAGCCAAAGTCAATTACAAGAACAATGACAATACTGTTCGCTTTCGTTTGCCATCAGATGCTCGATTTATGAATCCAGCGTATATGGCGGGCTATGAATTTGTTGTCCTGGAATATATTTTTCCATATTTGATGGATTTCGACCCAGAAACCATTCAAATGGCACCGCTTTTAATCAAATCAATGCCTGAAACGAAGGAGGTGACACATTCTGATGGAAAAATTGACGGTCAGGCGATTACATTTGAATTATTGGATGAAGCAGTTTGGGACGACGGAAAACCAGTAACTGGATATGACTATGCGTTCACAATTCAGGCACTATTTAATCCTAAAGTTCCCTCGGATGCGATTACGCCTTATCTGGAGCACGTTTATGATGTACAGGTAGATTCAGATAATCCGAAACGTTTTACTATTTTGACGCGGGAAAAATACATTTTGGCGGAAGCCACTGTGGGCAATATGATGATTTTGCCAAAGCACATTTATGACCCAACGGGACTAATGGATGGCGTTTCGATTCCTGATTTGACAGACCCTGAGAAAGTAGAATCATTAGCGAAAAACAACCCCAAAATTGACGAATTTGCAAAACAATTTACTTCTACAAAATTCAATAGAGAAGTCGTCTCTGGCTGTGGCCCGTACAAATTTGTCGAATGGGTGGATAAGCAAAAAATCGTTTTAGCTAAAAAAGAAAATTGGTGGGGCGATAAATTGGCAAGTAAAAATAATATGCTCGAAGCTGCGCCAGATACCATCATTTTCATGCCTATCCGTGATGATAACGCAGTCGTTGCGGCCATTAAAGGAGAAGATTTGGATGCGGTTGCGTCTATCAATTCCAATTTATTTAATGATTTGAAAAGCAATGAAGAAGTTGCTGAAAAGTACAATTTTTACAATCCTGAAACCTTTAACTTTTTCTACACGATTTTAAATAGAAAAAGTCCGAAGTTGGCAGATAAACGTGTTCGTCGAGCATTGGCGCATTTGTTAGAAATCGACAAATTGGTTGAGGTGGTTTATGGTGGTTATGGAACGCCGATTGCGTCTCCTTTTCCGCCCGAAGCACCCTATTATCGAAAAGATTTGCAACCCATTCCATTTGATTTGAAAAAAGCCGCTGAGTTGTTGGACGAAGCGGGCTGGAATGATACAGATAATGATGGGGTTCGAGATAAAGAAATTGATGGTGAAAAAGTGAATCTGAGCTTGACATATTTGAGTACGGGAACATTGTTTTCTAAAAACTTTGCAGAAACTATGAAAAATAATGGCGCAAAAGTAGGTATAGAAATTTTGACGGAAGACATTAGTTTTGGCTCTATTTTACGAGAACGACTGCCAGCTCGTGATTTTGAAATGGCAGGGATGCAAGGTGCTGCCGACCCCCTCGCGACGATGGACCCCAAGCAGTTGTGGCACACGGATAGCGATACGCCCGCGGGCTCTAATCGGTCTGGCTTTGGCACACCAGAAACAGATGCTTTAATCGAGCAAATCCGGGTAACTTTAAACGATGAAAAACGATACGCAATGATGGCGCAACTGCAAGAAATCATCTACGAAGACCAACCGTGGTTGATGCTTTTTGCACCACAAGAACGGGTGGTGATTCACAAGCGTTTTGAAGGAACACCGTCCAAAGTAAAGCCAACGATTCATCCGCAACATCTTAAATTAAAAAAATAAAAATGGCTCATGGTTGACGGCTCACGGCTCACGGTTATGCACCGGCTTGCCCGTGAGCTGTGAGCCATCAACCATCAACCGTGAGAAAAATTATACATATTGACATGGACGCTTTCTACGCGTCAGTCGAGCAACGGGATTTTCCAGAATTGCGCGGAAAACCTGTGGCGGTGGGTGGCTCAGCAAAGCGTGGAGTCGTCGCATCTGCAAGTTATGAAGCACGCAAGTATGGTGTTCGGTCAGCCATGCCAAGCATCACGGCAAAGCGGCAGTGCCCTGATTTGATATTTGTAAAACATCGTTTTGATGTGTATCGGGAAGTATCTCAACAGATTCGGACAATTTTTTTGGAATACACGGATTTGGTCGAGCCGCTATCTTTGGATGAGGCATTTTTAGATGTAACCGAACCGAAAAAAGGGCCGCTTTCCGCGACGTTAATCGCTCAAGAAATCTTATATCGCATTAATCAAACCACTCAATTGACTGCATCCGCAGGTATTTCATTTAATAAATTTTTAGCAAAAGTAGCTTCTGATATTAACAAACCGAATGGATATAAAGTCATCACACCCGAAGAAGCTATTCCCTTCTTAGAAAAATTGAAAATTGAAAAATTCTTTGGCATTGGAAAAGTCACGGCAAAGAAAATGCACAAAATGGGAATTCATACTGGCGCAGATTTGAAAAAGATGACGGAGATTGAGTTAGTGACTCGTTTTGGAAAAGCGGGGCGGCATTATTATCGAATTGTACGGGCAGATGATGGACGACCGGTGAATCCCAATCGCATCCGAAAGTCAATTGGGGCGGAACGAACTTTCTCGGAAGATATTTCAGATTTAGCTGAAATGAAGGAGCGGCTTCAACACGTTTCTAACGTCGTTTTTGACTATATGAAAAAGTCACAAAACTTTGGGCGGACAGTAACGATTAAGATAAAAACACCTGATTTTCAGCAGATTACCAGAAGTAAGAGTTTTCAAAGCGAAATTCGGCATTTGGATAAATTATTAGAAACCGTTTTTGAACTATTAGAACAAAATCAGGGAGATTTTGAGGCGGCTCGGTTACTTGGTGTCGCAATTTCTAATTTGGAAAAAGAAAATATAGGAGAAGGAATTCAGTTAGAATTTGATTTTGAAGAAGAGCGTTAAGGCAACTATTTTTTCACTAAAAGTGTTTATCCATTAGGCTTTATGAATGAGGCTTCATGAGATTTAAACACCGTTATTTTGTTCTTATTCTCTTTTATGAAGAAGGATAAGAGAGTAAAAACAACCCATGTTAATCCTTTGACTGATTTTAAAGGAAAAACAGAGGCAAAAGAGTCAGTTTAAAACTGGTCAAATATCATTCATAAAATCTAAGTACCCGGACATAATTATTCGCGGAATTTTAGG
>CAYUNA010000608.1:0-3377 GCA_964445895.1 uncultured Saprospiraceae bacterium
CTCACGGCCAGATAACGGCTAAAGTACAGCATTACATTTGATACACCGCCGAAAATCTCTATCTCAAAATTGAATACTCCAAAAGCGCATCTCGCCACTCTTCGTCACTTACTTCTTTGACCAGCCTTTTTTGTGGAATTCTAATCGAAAATAGTGAACCAACTCCCATGCCTAAAAGACCAAATGTACCTGCACCCAATGCGGTAGCACCAAGGTAGCAGCTACCAGTTTCACAGGCAAAGGTACTAAATGAAAGTCCTACTAATGCACCGAATCCCACACCTATACCAAGTCCAACATAGCGCATAGTTGCAGACCGTTTTCGTTTTTTTACCTCAATGATTCCCAGATTTTCGTAACTAAATTCCTGATAGGCATATTTGGTAAGCCCTTTCTTATAAATCGCTTTATTGATGTCCTCTATTGTTCGCTGTCGCCCTTTGATGTATTTAAAATAACTTATTTGTAGGGTAGAAAAAGAAGTATCTTTGGGCTCTAAAACAATGCCTTCGAAGGTTTTACCGTCGGCTAAAATTATTTTTGCGGAGTAAAATGTGCTGCTTATCTTTTCGGTTTGACTAAAAAGGCTGGAAGATAAAAAGAGTAATAAGCTGCAAAAACCAAGAGTGTTAATATTCATTGTGTTATTTTTTTTGCGCTTTTTTTGTGTCCTTCAAGTATTTCTCCGGAGTTGCCGATAGGCAATTTTTTAGCGGTGCATCAAATGTAATGCTCTACTATAGCCAATTTTTGTCCGCACGCACCACGAGTTTTTTAGCTGCTACATCTGAATAAATATTTTCCGTGGTGCGTTCGGACAAAAAACTTCTAAAAAATCAACTACCCAACCTTACTCAAAAACTCAATCAACAACCTAATGCCAAACCCTGTCGCACTTTTTTGACTCGCATATTCTGAATCTGCCACTGCCATCCCTGCAATGTCCAAATGCGCCCATTTTGGATGTTGGTTGATGAAAAATTCCAAAAATTTAGCGGCGGTAATTGCCCCTGCTGTTGGGCGTCCGCTAAAGTTTTTAATATCTGCCACATCAGACTTCATTTGAGCAGCATAATCTTCCCAAATTGGCAGCCTCCAAAGGCGTTCACCCGTCGTTTGACCGCAGTCATAAAGGTCTTTGGCGAGGTCGTCATTATTGCTAAAAAGTGCGCCAGCTACTGTACCCAACGCTCGGATAGCACTCCCCGTCAATGTTGCCAAATCAATCATAATTTCGGGACTAAAATGCTTTTCCATATACGCCAATCCATCCGCCAAAATCAAGCGACCTTCAGCATCTGTATCAATGATTTCAATAGTTTTTCCACTATACGATCCAATTACGTCAGAAGGCTTGATAGACAAAGCATCTACCGAATTATCTGTTGCCGGTACGATACCGAAAAGGTGAACAGGCAAGTTCATTTTTGCTGCCACTTCCATCGTACCCATCACGGCTGCTGCACCACCCATATCGCTTTTCATGTAATGCATGTTTTGTGATGGTTTGATAGACAATCCACCTGTATCAAAGGTAACTCCTTTGCCGACTAAGCCTACTTTTTTTGGATTTTTTACGCCTTTTGGCTTGTGTTCCATGATGATAAAAGTCGGTGGAAATTCACTACCACGATTGACCGCTAATAAGCCGTGAAGCCCCATTTTGACAATCGCTTTTTTATCTAAAACTTTAACTTTAAAACCATTTGCTTTACCTGATTTGATTGCCCAGTCGGCGAGTACTTGGGGTACTTTTTTATTACTTGGTGCATTGACTAAGTCAAAAATTTGGAGTTGGGTTTCTGCAATATGATTCCCTTTTTCAATTGCTTTTTGGGCAATACTGGAAACTGATTTGTCAACAATTACCTCAACGGTCGCTTTACTATTCAAAAAGTTTTTATCTTTCTTTTCATCTGTTTTAAAACGCCCAATATCATAGCGCCCAACGATAATTCCGTTAACGGCTGCTTCTAATAAATGATCAATATTTTTGGGTGCATTTTCAAAAATGAAAGTAATGCCAACTTTGGTTGGTAACTGCGCTTTTTTACTAAAAGTAAAACTTCGGAAAGTAGATAAAATATCGGAAAATTTGGGTTTTTCGCCTAAGCCAAGTAAGACCAGGCGCTTACTTTTGCCTTTATCGGTATAGTATAAAGTGTGGGTTTCTCTGGCATTTCCCTTAAAATCTTGTTTCAACAAATCAAGCGGTACGGCTGTTGTGGAGGCAATGGCAGCTAAGATTTTGTCAAAATTTTTTCCTTTTGCAATAGGAATGATTAATAATTGAAGTGTTGCCGATGGAGTATTTTTAATTGTTATTTTCATAATTAGTATTCCTTTTTGGGATGTCGGTTTTGTCGAGCAGTCATTGTGTTCCAAATTTAAAAGTAGTTTTTTGCCAAAATTTACTATTTTTGGATTTTTAAAACTGACTTTACAATTGTTATTCATTTTTTTTGAGAAAGCAATTAAACTGGAAAAGTGTTGATAATCAGTTATTTAAATGTAAATATCACTGATGTATATTATTTTTTTAAAATTATTTCCCCAAAAACGCGAAAATACGTTAGTTTTAGGGAATGGCGAAATTTGCAAGCTATAAAGTGCCATTTTTCTAATTTTTAAACATGCTAAAAACAACCAATCAATGATAACAGATTTTTGTGTTTATCTCGATGCTGGTCATGGTGGACTCGACCCAACGGGCGCATACACAACTGCCCCGTCTAAAATGTTCTACCACAATAATGGTGTTTTCCATAATGGAGGTTATTTTTACGAAGGTGTTTTCAATCGTAAAATCACCAATAGGGTAGCAGCGAAATTGAATAATTTGGGTATTCCAAATCTCATCGTTAGTCACGAATATCTGGATGTGCCGTTGTCTTATCGTGTCGATACGGCAAATTGGTACCATAAAAATTATAAAAAAGGCGTTTATATCTCCAATCATGCTAATGCTTCTGTGAATCATCAGGCGCGTGGATTTGAGGTCTATACAACGCCCGGACAGACACAATCGGACACTTTTGCAGATTTATTGTACAAGCAAGTTGAGGGATTGTTGGGGGATAAAATTCGGCTGCGGTCTGACCGATTGGATGGAGATTACGATAAAGAAGCACGTTTTTATGTGATTCGCAAAACGTATATGCCCGCGATTTTGATAGAGCATTTATTTTTTGATAATTATGAAGATGCTAAACTATTAATGGACGAAGAAGTGATAGAGCTATTTTCTGAGGCGCAAGTACGAACAATTTTAGAATTTTTAAACAAGATTGGGTGACGAATTTTGGAATAAATCGTCTTTATAACGGATAAGTAACGATGAAATAATAAGTCCGCCAAGTGGACAGTGTATTTTTTTT
>CAYUNA010000609.1:0-3360 GCA_964445895.1 uncultured Saprospiraceae bacterium
TTGTTTCGTTTGTAGCAGCTTGTATGAAGTATGTAGAAAATAAATAGAAAATTTTAAAAAAAAATGAGTCATTCCGAATTTTTAATTCAATGAAATGCGGTGCAAAATCACCCCATTTCAATCTATTTTTACGGTATGCACCTTGGGGTTTTCAAAAAGGAAAAACTGAATTTTTTAGAAAATCCAGTTTTTCCCTTTTGAGAACCCTTGAGCCGCGCGTAATTTATTTTCTTCCGTGAACGTTTTCGGCTCAAAACGCTCAACGAACCGATTGGATTAAAAATTCGGAATGACTCATGTTCTATATCCAAAATTGTAGAATTCGCTACAGCTGCTTCCGCAATCTTGCCACTGGAATATTCAATTGCTCCCGATATTTAGCTACCGTTCGCCGAGCAATATTATATCCAGCTTCCCGTAAAATATTCTTCAATTTTTCATCAGACAACGGCTTTTTCTTGCTTTCGTCTGCGATGATTTCCGTCAAAATTTTCTTGACTTCCAAAGTTGAAACTTCTTCGCCATCTTTGGTTTGCAAACTCTCCGAAAAGAAATCTTTCAAACGCATCGTTCCAAATTCCGTCTGGACAAATTTACTATTCGCTACCCGCGAAACGGTCGAAATGTCCAAGCCCGTAATATCCGCAATGTCCTTCAAAATCATCGGACGCAACCGTTTTTGGTCACCCGTCAAGAAGTAATCATATTGATATTGCATGATGCTGTACATCGTTTTGTACATCGTCTGTTGTCGCTGACGAATAGCATCAATAAACCATTTTGCGGAATCAATTTTTTGCTTAATAAACATCACCGCTTCCTTCTCTTTGCGCTGCGCTCGTCGCCCTTTCGTATTAACTTTATAGGCTTTGAGCATATCTTTATAATGCTCGTTGATGCGCAAATCCGGAGCATTTCGGGAGTTTAGCGTCAAGTCTAATTCTCCATCGCGATTGACAATGATAAAATCAGGAACAACATAATGCGTATTCCGTGTACTCGTATCTGTGAAGCCACTTGCAGGCTTTGGATTGCATTTTAAAATCTCCTCAACTGCATATTTCAATTGTTCCTCAGTGATACTTAATCCCCGTTGCAATTTTTGATAATGCTTTTTGGTGAATTCATCAAAGTAATGATTGATAATGCGCAATGCATACTTCATAGACTTCAATTCATCGTCATCTACCCCTTCTTTTTTAAGGTGGTATTCCAATTGAAGGCGCAGACACTCTTGTAGATTACTCGCTCCTATCCCTGGCGGGTCAAAATGTTGAATTTTATCCAAAATTTCCTTCACTTCTTCTTCTCGTGCAATTACATTTTGTGAAAACATCAAGTCATCAATGATTGCACTAGGTTCACGGCGTAAATAACCATCTTCATCAATGCTACCGACAATTTGTTTAGCGATTAATTCTTCACGTTCATCCGCAAATTGCAACATGCCAAGTTGTTCGTCCAAGTATTCATGAAACGTATTCTCAACAGCAACCGGGATGGATTTATCTTCATCATCCGCAGAATAAATATCAGCTTTTAATTTATAGCTTGAAGGGTCATCTTCAATATAATCGGTCAAATAATCATCCAATTCAAATTCTTCATCACGAGCTGGTTCTTCAATTTCTGGTTCGGAATAATCATCGTCCTCATTATCAGATTTATCATCTGCACGCAATTCAGCAACTTCATCGCGCTCCTCACCTTCCTCCAAGGCAGGGTTCGCTTCCAGTTCTTCCTCGATTCGTTGTTCAAGGGTAGCCGTCGGTATTTGCAGTAGCTTCATTAACTGAATCTGCTGCGGCGACAGCTTTTGTAACATTTTTTGACTTAAATTCTGTCTTAGCATCTCTTTCGTGGTTTGGTTCTCAATTATACAAAATCCATGGTATGTTTAAAAGTAAAAGGAATGTGCAATAAAAAAGTTCGAACGCCCAAAAATAATAGCTTTTTTCTAAAAATGTATATATTTTTTTAATAATTGTTCGTTTTTGGACACTTTTTTCTCCTTTTTTTAAAACAAGCTTTTTTTAGCATTAAAAATATTGAATCTGTGAAGTTTTCCCAAAAATAGGTCTTTTTACTGTAAATAAAAGGTTTTTTTCTTAAAAAAATCGTGGAATTTTATTTTTTCAAATTTTCTATCTGGAGAGTTTTAGGGTAAAGTGTAGCTTTTTCTAATAATAGTGATATGAGTAATCATTATTACTAAAAATATGCCAAAACATCAAAATATGTAACATCTTGAAAAATAAATATTTAAATTTAATTAATATGATTTATTTTCAAACTTATATCTCAATACCAAGCTCAACCTTTTTTTCTTTAAAATCAAGGGTTTTTAGCTATAAATCAATGACTTTTTAGCTACACTTTTTTATTCTTAAAAAGTTTTATCTACCTTGTGGTCACAAGCCTGTTAAGTAAAAATACTTCACAATCATTTCATTTAGTTAAGTTGGAAAGAACAAAGTGTCACTCACTATACCGTAAGTAACACAACACATTAATTATCTCATTTTTTTTAAAACTTACTTCTATGAAAAAAGTATTTTTATTTACAATACTTGCATTAGCTGCTTTCACCACATCTGCTCAAGAAATTTGGATAGAAGCAGCTGCCAAAGGTGGTTATGGCATTTCTTTCCTTCACAACGCCAACATCATTGATGACGACTCGTATAATTATAAAATTACACCTACCTATGGTTTTGGTGCAAAATTAGCGGTCAATTTCGGGCCGTATCATGGCATCTCTATTGATGGAATGTACAATACTCTAGGGCAAGATTTTGAGTATGATTTAGCTACCGTTCAAGATAACCAAAACGAGATTTCTTGGAAGAGTATTGATGCATACTTATTATATAGGTACACTCGCAATCGTGTATTCTTAGAATTGGGACCTATGTACTCCTTCGTGCAAGAGGTCAAACAAACTGATGCAGGATTCGAGTTAGCAAATGCTTCAGACTTTTATGAGCAAAATTACCTTTCAGGTGTTTTTGGTTGGGGAGGCTACTTAGCAGGTTCTGAAACCTTTTCGCTAGTTTTGGGAATGCGCTTACATTACGGATTAACGGATTTTATCAATAGCGACGGGCAAAATTTAGGCTTACCAAATGTCACCGCTAATTATACCGATTATAAAAAATCACGTCCTGCCTTTGTGCAAGTAATGATGGAATTCAACTTCGGAATTGGTCGTTTTGCAAAAGCACAGTGCAGTAAGCGAATGCAGTTTTTTAGAGCACGGCGGCGGTAGGGTATTTCAAAAAATATTTGAATTTTGTCAAAGGGAGTTTGAGGGATAAAAAGCGTTTGCAAAAACGCTTTTTATCCCTCAAAAACCCCACA
>CAYUNA010000610.1:0-3360 GCA_964445895.1 uncultured Saprospiraceae bacterium
CGAAAAATGGCTTTAGCCATTTTTCGAGGGGTAGGTTAGGGGCGAGATTGATTGAAGGATTAGAGAATCAATAAAATGAGCCGCCTCAATATTATTTGATTAAGGCTATATCTCCTTTAACCAACTCAATCGTCCCATCTAACATCACCACCTCAGCGTAATAAACAAATACCGCTGTATCCATCGTTTTGCCACGATAAGTACCATTCCAACCCAAGGCTTCTTCGTTCGGTGCAAAATCATACGCCTCAAAAACGGGTTCGCCCCAACGGTCAAAAATTAAGAAGCTTTTGACGGAAATTGCGCTTGCTCCGGCAAAAACGGTGACGAAATCATTCACACCATCATTATTGGGCGAAAAAACATTCGGCACATGGATTTGTATATCTTTTGATACCAAAATCGTCACCGCATCGCTCGCTTGACAACCATTTTCATCAATAATTGTCAAATCATAAGTTGTTGTAACCGTTGGACTGACCATTGGGTTTTCGCAGCCAACACAACTCAAAAATTCAATTGGATTCCAAATAAAAGTGTCCACAGATAGAGAGGTATAAGAAGGGTCAAGTACAATCGTTTCTCCTAAATTGATCGTTTGATCATCCCCTAAATCAACAATTAATTCATTGGCTTGATTGACAACGACACTCTCTGTAATTTCACAACCATTAGCATCTTGAATAAGGGCAGTATAAACCCCACCTGGCAGGTTTAAATTAAAGGTATCTGTTCCTAATGGCGCATTATTTAAACTGTATAAATAGGGTGCAGTTCCACCCAAAGCATTCACAAAAGAAATACTACCATCTTCCGTATCAAAGCAACTTGTTCCCGTCACCTCAGCGTTCAATGCCAAGGCAGGAGGAGCCGACAACTGAACAGAATCCACTGAAGGACAGCCATTGGCGTCGGTTACAGTAACAAATTGCATCCCATTTGATAAAGTCATGGCAGTCACCCCCGTTTCACCATTACTCCAAAGATAAGTAAACGGACTCGCGCCACCACTGAGATTACTCACCGTTGCCGAACCATCATTTCCACCTGAACAACTCACATCTACTCCATTGAAATCAGAGAGAATTGTCAGTGTCAAATCTATCGATGGACAGTCACAAGTCACCATACCACTAATCTCTTCTGTCGGACAATTTGGTGCATAACTAAATGTAAAATTATATGCATCACCACTCGGAATAGGGTCGCTTATGAAAGTTGTTCCGTTCAGCGTTCCCGTATTCCCTGCGATGTTAAAATTAGCCGAATTTCCGCCTACCAAATCGAAAGTAACTGTGTATGTCGTATTGTCTGCGCTACAGTTTTCCATGATATTTTGCACAGTCGCAGGGATTGGTGCATTTAAAGTTGCATTATCTAAAACATTACAATTCATAGTACCAAGCACTTGTACCACAATGTCAAAATCACCATCATTTAGATTATTAAAAACATTGCTGGCTTGAAATGTTGCGCCGCCATCAATAGAATACTCTAAACTCGGATTCATTGGTAAAATTGTGATTGAACCATCAGCTGTATTGCAACCACTTGGGTCAACTGTTGTCACATTATCAATCGTGGGAGCTGCTGTTGCAGTTAAGGTTACATTATCCGTTGCATTGCAGTTTTCCATACCAACTTCTTGCACTACAATGTCAAAATCTCCTCCTGTTAATGTAGTAAAAATACTGCTCGATTGGAAAGTTACACCACCATCGATTGAGTATTCTACATTTGTTCCTGTTGCCGTAATTTCAATTGTTCCATTATCCATGCCACAGGCGGGGTCGCTTGTCATTACATCTGTGATTGTAGGTGCAGTTGGTGCAGTCAATGTTGCCATATCAGCAGTAGAACAATTGATTGCCGTCGCGTCCCGCACAAAAACGTCGAAATTCCCAGCAGCTAACCCCGTAAAAACATTGCTCGTTTGCCAGGTAGTTCCATCAATGGAATATTCTAAATTCATGCCCGTGGCCGTTACCGTAATTGTACCATTATTTTCGCCACAATCCATTGGGTTAGTTGTTGCCACATCCGTAATCATGGGCGCACCCGGCGCATTTAAAACGGTATTGTCAGAGTTGGTACAGTTAGTCGCATCGGCATTTCTTACAAAAATTGTGTAGTTGCCTGCTGGTAGCATATTGAAAACATTGCTCGCTTGCCAAGTTATACCATCTAATGAATACTCCAAATTAGTCCCTGTTGCCGTCACCGTGATTGTGCCGTCATCAATGCCACAATCACTTGGGTCGGTTGTTGCCAAATCGGTGATATTTGGAGTTTCTGGTATATTTAAGGTAGCTGCATCAGAAATCGTACAGGTCGGCGAGGCTTGTTCGCGAACGACAATAACGTAATTTCCAGCCGGCAGCATATCGAACACATTGGCTGGGAAAAACATTATGCCACCGTCAATTGAGTATTCCAAATTAGTCCCCGTTGCCGTTATCGTGATTGTACCATCATCCTCGCCACAGTCGGTTGGGTCGGTTGAAACTACGGAGTCAATGGTCGGTGCATTTGGTGTTGACAACATTGCCATGCCCATATCCATACAATTTATAGTACCAACTTCTCGAACAAAAACATTATAATTTCCAGCTGATAAACCAGTGAAAATATTACTCATAAACCAATCATTTCCATTAATCGAATATTCTAAATTATTCCCTGTTGCCGTTATTGTAATTGTGCCATCATCCACACCACAATCGCTTGGATTGGTAGAAGCTACATCGTCAATCGTTGGCGCAGTCAAACCTGTCAAGGTTACCATATCGGTGTCTGTGCATGCCATTGTACCGACTTCTCGCACCGTAATAGTGTACATGCCTGCGGGCAAATCATCAAAAATATTACTGGTTTGAAAATTAATTCCATCAATCGAATATTCTAAATTGATACCATTAGCGGAAACCGTAATTGTGCCATTATCTACACCACAATCGGTCGGGTCGGTGCTGGCAGTATTGTTAATTGTCGGGGTAGTCAAGGCATTTAAAATAACATTATCCGAAGCGGTACAAGTGACTGTTCCGATTTCTCGAACAACAATGCCATACGCACCAGCAGGTAGCAGATTGAAAATATTTGCAGTTTGAAATATGGCACCATTATCAATCGAGTATTCTAAATTAGTGCCCGTTGCCGTAATCGTAATTGTGCCATCATCTACGCCACAATCCGTAGGGTCAGTTGAAGAAACGGTAATAATAATCGGTGTTTCTGGTGAAACCAATGTCACATTATCCGTTACAGAACAATCAGGTGAAGCTACTTCTCTTACAAAAACGGTGTACATTCCTCCATCAACATTCATAAAAACATTACTAGCAAACCAGTCCACATTAT
>CAYUNA010000611.1:0-3356 GCA_964445895.1 uncultured Saprospiraceae bacterium
AGGCGGCTTTAGCCGCCGAGCAAAACGTAAAGAAAGTTTTTACACACTGTAATAAGGAAAGTACTCGGATACATTTATTATCATATTTAAAAAGCGAGAAGAGCGTAAGGTTTTCGAACTTCAAAAAAAATAGTGCACTTTGTCTCTATGTTCGAACCTGTTTTAGGTACTGATGATAGTTCAGTTCTTTAACATTTTTCTATTACCTGCGCCACCAAAATTTATTTTTCAGACGGAGCAAGTAAGAAAATGTACAGAATTCTACTTGATTTACATCCGTTTTTTTACTTAAATTCATTGTAAAACAACATCAAACAATAAAAAACAGTAATAAAACTATAAAAATAGAGTTAAAATTTAGTAATTTTACTTATTGTCTAAAAAATAAAACGAACGCACATGAATAAGTTACCTTTATCTGAAGCCTTTGAAGTTCTACAAAATCGAGATGAACATTTCGAAAAAATCAACAAAGAAACCTACGCCAAAAATATCATTGCTGCACAAGTAGTAATGATTTGCGCATTCGCCTTTTTCTATGGAGCAATTATGGGTAGCTACAACAGTCTGTTGCAGGCTGCTACCTCTGGCGTAAAATTATGTATGTTATTATTTTTGACCTTATTGATATGCTTTCCTTCTTTTTATATCGTCCAGTTGGTGTTGGGTTCAAAAGTAAAAATCAAGCAATTGGCGGTCATGCTATTAAGTGGTTTTTTGATGACAACGACCGTCATGTTGGCCTTTGCCCCCATTGTTTTGTTTTTCCAGTTATCGGGAGATAATTATAATTTCTTACAATTTGTTCATATCGGTGTGATGCTATTTTCTGGATTCTTTGGTATGCGAGCAGTATTGGACGCTTTACGAAATTCGTTTGCAGAAGCTGGCATTTATCCCAAAATTGGTCTATCTATTTTTAGAATATGGGTGGTCATTTTCGCTTTTGTTGGCGTACAATTAGCCTGGAATTTACGCCCGTTTTTAGGATCAAAAGACCTGCAATATGAGGTAGTGCGGCAAGATACCCAGGGAAATTTTTATTCCTCGATGATTCGTTCATTTCGAGATATGATTGATTAATTTTCAAAATAATTCCCGTTACTTTGCGATTGGCGATGTAGGATGCCTGAGGGGTAAAAGCGTTTTTAGAAAACTTCAATAAACTTTTATAACGCTGCACTGAAGTGTAGTGTAGTAAACATATTCCAAAATAACATTCATGGCAGATGAAATAATGACGATAGAAGAGGTGGCTAAATTTTTAAAACTGAAACCACAAACCATCTATACCTGGGCACAGAATGGTAAAATTCCAGCGGCTAAAATTGGAAAAGAATGGCGATTTCGACGCGATTTGGTCGATGCTTGGTTTGACCAACACATTCAAGAAAAATTTCAGCCGCTGGTCGATAAATTAAATGCAGAAAAAGAGTAGATTTTTAGGCTAAAACACTACTTACTTCCTCAATAAACGCCCGACAAGCCCGTCCTGGATTTGCCGTAGCCATAAACCGTTCGCCAATCAAAAAACCCTGAAAACCAACAGCTTTCAGCTCCGCAATCGTCTTTGGTTCGCTGATACCACTCTCTGAAATACGTACAAAATCAGACGGAATATGGTCAAACAAATCAACTGAAGTCTGAGTCGAAACTTCAAAGGTTTTCAAGTTGCGGTTATTCACACCAATCAAATCCAAATCAGGAGAGATTTTCGATAATTGGTCTTTAGAATGAATTTCCATCAAGACTTCTAATCCGAGGCTTTTCGCCAACTTCGCAAAGCGGGCAATTTCCTCTTTTTCCAGACATTCTGCAATCAATAAAATCGCATCTGCACCGATAGATTTCGCTTCAATAATCTGGTATTCTTCTACGACAAAATCCTTTCGTAAAATTGGACAAAAATTAAATTTCCGCGCTTCTGTCAGGTCTGCATTTTTGCCTTTAAAGAATTTTTCATCTGTCAAAACAGACAATGCACTCGCACCTGCCTGCATGTAACCAATGCTCACTTCTTCCACTTTTGCATACGGATTAATATCGCCTTTAGAGGGAGAATGTCGCTTAAATTCCGCAATGACGCCTGATTTATCGGGACGCAATAAATATTTTTTCAAACTTACCGCTGGCGTGTTGAAATAAATGCTTTTTTCCAATAATTTGGTGGGATAAAGCGATTTTCGGTCAGCTACTTCGGTTCGTTTATGTTTGATTATTTTTTCTAAAATGGTCATTTTTATTTTTTTACAATGGTTGCATTTTGGGATTCCTTAGAGAGTTTTTTGAGAATAAACTTAAAACTTACGCGTTCTCTCTTTCAACAACGCAATCACCTCTTCTTTATTTCCAAATTTTCCATCAATATTCACGAAGTGGTCTGCCAATTTATCATACTGTTTGGTCATTAATAAAAACCAAACCCCCATATAGTCTAATCCTTCAAAAACGACGGCTTTGTGTTCTGCGTATTTAGCTTTATTCTTTAAAAAATCGGTTGGCATATCCGTCCAATGTCGGTGCGGACTCAAGTGATGACCAATGTGATAACCATCGTTAAAACACCGCCGATTGTATAAGTGATTGATGCAAGTAATGCTATTCAAAAAGCTGTTGTCAGGCTGGTTTTTATCGACAAATGCGTGCTGTGCCCAATTGCCCGACATCATACCAAAACGAACAATAATCAATGGCAAAATAAATACGAACAAAGTCGCTGGGAAATTCACAAAACTCAATCCAATACACATCAACCAAAACAGCAGCTCGCCCCGAATCAGCATTTTACGGTACTTCGGCATCTTCTTTTTGCTAAAATATTGTACCACTTCAAAAATCCCTATCAACATAAATGAACCATAATAATGCATAAATCCACGTACACTATCGCGCCGGTATGGCAACGTACTACTCTTGTCGGCGTACATATTATTTTCTGAGTGGTGCATCCCGATATGATGACCAAAATACGTCTCTGGCGATTGTCCCATAAACGGTCCGAGCACCCAGGGAATGTAATTATTGTAGCCTTTAAATTCTCGTTTAAAAAACTGCCGATGCGACGTATTGTGCAACATCAACGTGTAAGGACCCATAAAAAATACAACCAAAATCAAGTGAATCACAGCAGCTGTCCACCACATCCACCCTGTCAGTAAATTGGTAAACAACACAATCGCCAACGGAATAATGGTAAATGTGATTTGCAAAGCCAAGTGAATAAAAGGCAAGTCGCGCTCGTCTTTTATTCGTTGGAGAAAGAAATTTTCGATGAAATTTTTCTCACTTTTCACTTTATGTAAGGGGTCACTAATGGTTGTTAATGTCCGCATAATTTTTAATTTTTAAGATTCTTT
>CAYUNA010000612.1:0-3346 GCA_964445895.1 uncultured Saprospiraceae bacterium
TCACCCAATGCGTCGGGTCTAATCGATTCTTCTCCTTCCACACCTCAAAATGCACCTCCGCATTCCCCGTCGCCGCGTCCGTACTCGCCTTCCCAATCACCTGCCGCCCCTTCAACGTCTCGCCCTTCTGCACAAACACTTCCTCTAAATGCGAATAGACCGTGTAATAGTTCCCATGTTGCAAAATCACCATGTAATCATGCCCCGGAATAAATTGCTTCCCAATCACTTTGCCCTTGTGTATCGCCCGTACTTCTGCATTGGCATCCGTCTGAATGTCGATGCCGTTGTTGGTAATTTCGATGGTTTTAATCGTTGGGTGCGCCTGTTTGCCAAAATAACTGGTAATTACCCCGTCAGAAACTGGCCATGGTAGCCGACCTTTTAATTGTAAAAAACCTTTTGTCACCGCACTTTCCGCCACTTTTCCTTCAGCACTTTTCTTACTATTTGAAATACTTGCTGTAGCGTTTTTTCGTTCCTCTCGTCGCCGTCTCGCCATTTCGTCTCGAATAATATTTTCAATGGCAACATTCAGCTTTTCTCTCGCCTTTTCCTTCGCTCGCAAATCACCCGTTAAGCGAGATTCATCACCTTGCAATTTGGCTAATAACTCGTCTTTTGCTACTCGTTCTATTCGCAATAACGCTGCTTGCCGTTCCTCAGATTCTAATAATTCTTGCTTTTCTGCCTTGCGTTCTTCTAAGGAGACGACTTTAGAATTTAACGTGTTTTGCGTTTCTAAAATCAACTTTGCCTGCTTTTGCCGATACTTGTCATATTGTTTCAAATACTGCCACCGCCGAAATGCTTCATTAAAACTTCCTGATGAGAAAATGAATAAGAGGTGAGATTTGTTCAACTTCTGCCGATATGCCATTCGCAACATTTCCGAATATTCTTCCTTCAAACGGGCTACATCATCTTCCAAAAAACCGACTACATCTACAGATCGATTGATGCTTTGCGTCGTAAAATTTATCTCCTCGTTGAGTGTCTGAATGAGTTCTTGCCGCTTTTCTATTTGCTTTTTTAATGTCAAAAATCGTTCAAGCGTGGCCTCCTTGGTTTTCTTCGTTTTTTGTAATAGATTGGTGGTAACCTTTATTTCCTGAATGAGTTTTTTACGCTGACTTTCTAATTTTTCTCGCTTTTGTGCAGATGCAGGGAAGGCAATTATTAAGATAAAAAATAGGAAATATACTTTTTTTAGCCAATGTAGATTCGCTAAAAAAAAAGGCAATTGATATGTATTATTGTTAAAATTCAAAAAGGATTATTTATGATAAAATATACAATACAAAAGTTTCTAAAACTTTTGTATTGTGGCGTTTAAAACTTTTATATTCTGCAAAATTGAATCAAACTCACCGCCGCACCCGTTCATAATGCCCTGGTATCGAAAACCGAATCTCCCCCACTTCATCCAACTCCACTTTCGACAATTCCATTTTCACAGACATCTGCCCAAATTCGCGGCTAGTAAAATTCAATTGCCGAAAATACGAAAAATTTTGCCCATCTGCCAATTTTTCATAATCGCCGAGTTCATATTCCATTGTTCGACCATTTCTAAAATCATCGACCATCATTTTTCGCAATAAAAAAGTGCTTGCTTCGAGCCAATATTCCATTTCGTAAGTGTCGGTTTTGCCGTTGAGGTGATAGCGATTGTCGTCAATATCCGCTTTCATATCTTTGGTAAAAAACACGGGGTTTCCGAGTAAGAATGCCTGCAAACCATCAAAACCCGTCGGCAAATTAAATTCCTGTTGCGCAAACTGAAAATCCTCTGCCACGTATTTTTTATTCAAACGGTCGAGGATAAAAATCGAATCTCGTGTTATTTTGACTCGTGCCGCTTCTACACTCACTTTTTTAAAATTCATCCAGATAATGCTGTCTTTTTTCCATCGAATATTCGTAATAAATTTCGTCACACCCGATTCATCGCGTACCGTTACCCGTGCTTTTGCTGCCAGCGATTCTGCACTGACTTGGTTTTCTACTAATTTTTTTAACAGAAATTTCTCCGACTTCGCTTTTTTCAATTGCACATCCTGTCCTTTTTTTAAAGTTTTACAACTAAAAAGCAGAAACGACGATGCCAATAATAGAATGAGATTTTTATTCAAAATGCGTTGTTTTTAATTGCAAAGATGCTAAATATTTCTAAAAGGGCGTTTTCTGTTTTTGCTAAAAAGAGAAAAAGTCAGCGCAGGATTCCACATCCTACGCTGACTTTTTAGCATTGATAGAATACAAAAAATTTAGAAACTTTTGTATTTTGAACTTACGCTTTAAAACCCTAAAACCGTCACACCTATATTAAGTGGGGTCAAATTCAAGGATGTTCCATTGGCAGACACCGGTCCCGTTCCATCTTGAAATAAATCTTGCAAAGAATACTGCGCATAAAACGCAATCGGTCCCAATCCTACGCGAGCTTCCAAGCCGTAACGTACTTTATTCAAGTTAAAATCGTCCCGAATTTTGCGCTTATCACCATCTTCAAATTTGATTTTTTGCTTCGATCCAATCATTACTCCACCATAAACACCAGCACTAATAAAATAACTTTCTCGCTTGCCTGGCACCCAGGTCAGCATTACGGGCACTTCCAGGAAAGTTGTTTTCAACTTATTTTTCTTGACATCTTTGTCTACTGGAATCGTTTGAAAGTTCTCTGTATTTTCCAAAATTTCAAAATCATTGTCAAATTTATAGCTATTCCAAGCTAAGGTCAAGCCGTATTCGATGCCAAATTTACGCTTTGCAATCGGTAATCGGTGGCGAAATAAATGCCAGTTGATATTTAAAGAACCGCCATACAATTGCTCAAAGTCTTCTAACTCTGAAGGTAAATCGAAACTTCCGTCATATAAATAGGTGCTTAATCCAATATCTAACATACTGAATCGAACGTTAGAGTCATGGTTGTGCTTATCTTTTCCGATTGTGATGGTAATATCTGTACCGTCATCATCGTCATCAATGGTTTTGTCATCTGGAGTTTCAACAATAATAATGGTGTCTTTTTTGACAGGTTCGTCTTGTGCCAATAAAGAACTCTGGAAACCAGCAACTAATAAAAAGGCGAAAAGCCATGTGAAAGCATTTTTTAGATTTTTCATTTTTTTTGTATTTTAATAGACTTTATGAATGAGGTTGAGTGAGATTTAAACGCCGCTCAAATCTCATTTATATAGTCTATAAAGGTTAAGAGATTTTTTTAATTTCAAAAAAAGAAAGAACGTGAAAATTGTAAAAAACTCGAATGAATGCATTAATTCATCAGGTTGTCAAATGACAACTAAAAGGTATTTTAAGTACCCGGACACATTTA
>CAYUNA010000613.1:0-3338 GCA_964445895.1 uncultured Saprospiraceae bacterium
GTCGAAAATTTGCAATTTTCTCCCTCCTTAAAAACCAAAGAAACTTTTGTTACACAGTGTACTAACGAACGTAAATTTATTCAATTCGCGTTCCTAATAAGTCACGCGCACCAACTTCAGTTTACTTCGACTTTCACTCATTACAATCAATTCATTAGCTGCCACTTGCACCGCATCCCGAAAACGCAAACGCAACTTTTGACTTTCTGTACTCATTACAGCATTGCGGTCAGCCTCGCCACTTCCTGTCAAAACGTATTCGCTAACCGTTGTTTCATATTTGGCTTCATCATTAAAAATTACCCGTAAAGCAGATGGTGTTTTTAATAAAAAATAAGAGCTAAACGCGGCATCATCATCTTGCGAATATTGCTTTTTGTGCATGATTTGCTTCCAGTGTTCTTCCCCTGTAGGGTGTACAGAAATAGCAAAAACATCATCATAGTAATAATCTGTCGTGCCGTATGCACGGGTGTTCGGAGTCACACCACCAGTCTGCCTTTCCTGCGTTTTGCTCAATTCTCCTAATAAAATAATGCCGCCGTCACGTCGCAATACAATTTCTTGTACTTCTGCTTCTGGAATCCCTTTTGTCTTACCAATTTTTCGTTCCCGCAAGGTGGCAATAAATTCTTCATTAAAAAACCGGAAATTCAACAAATGCGCATCGGGATTTCCAGCGGGTACTTTCATATAAAAATACCCTTCTGCCCAACCGCGCGTTTCTTTATAAAATAAGCCACCTGCGACGAGTTGTGTGTTCAAGTTATCATATTCAAAATATGCATCAAAAGTCAAATGACTCTGCATATCAATGGTGTACCGAAAGGTTGAATTGCCCATTCGTGGTCCGTATTCAAGTACCTCAAAATGATGCTTGTCTTTTTTAAATGCTCGATTGTTTTTGTCAAAAATCAAGTGCATATTGCCTCCGTTGTCCACAATCATTTGATGAAAATCACGACTAATTATAATGTCATCAGGGGCTAAAATTTTTTCCCAAAGCAACTTCATCGTTGTCATATCAAAACTATAGGCATGAATCTCTTTGGAGTCATTAAAATAATAAACCAGTAACTTAGACTTATCTTTGGAGGTAATGGCTTGAAAATTTGGCGTATAAAAAACTCGTCCAAAATCTTTTACTCGCGCAGAATCAAGTAAATTGGCGCCAGCATCATATTTGTGAACTTTCAAGATAACATTCCCTTTGTCTTTAAATGTATAAACTGTAGAAAACGATTTAGAGGTAGGAATGACACCAACTAAACTAGGGCGCTTTTCATCCAATTCAATTTCTTTATCCCAACTTAATTGTAAATTCTTATCGAAGCATTGTACTTTGAAATCGTTATCGTCTCCTTCCAATATCAGCGTATTGCCCTTGATATTACCAATTAACTCATACTCCGTATCGCTACGCATCGTAAGAGGCGGTGACACAGAAACAGTTTGCGCAAGTAGAACGTTGGTCATTGCCAACAGGGTAAATAGTAGTAATCTTTTCATTAAATAATCTTTTACAATATAGATTCTGCAAAAAGGAAATTTACACAATCAATCATTAAAATTAGGGCGCAAGAGCAAAATGGAATCACTAAAATAAGCAGTTTTTATCAATTAAAAAACAAAGAATTGAAAAGTGTTCATGCTAATGACAAAAAAAGTGAGTTTAGAATGTTTTTTCTATAACCTTTTTTAGAAAATGAGGTTTTTAAGAAAGCTAAACTAAGTGCGTGACACTATTTATCAAAATAACCGTTTATTTGCATTCAAAATCAACATCATGAAAAAAAGGTACGACGCAATCATCATCGGTAGTGGCTTTGGTGGCTCTATGATGGCCCGCCAACTGGTCAATGCAGGAATGAAAGTGCTGATGCTCGAACGCGGGAGTAAAGTCAAACGCAGCAAGGAAGAAAATTGGGGGCTCAAAAGTTCGCTTGAACTGACGCAACATTATGATAAAAGTAGTATGCTAAAAGTGCTGAAAGGTGGACATAAAAAAGAAATGGGCATCTACGCGTCAGTCGGAGGGCCTTCTGTTTTTTATGGTGGTGTTTCTTTTCGTTTTCGAGAAGAGGATTTTGAATCTATGCCAGAAATAGTCGGAGATTCAGGGGCAAAATGGATGTATAATTATCAGGACATTGAACCATTTTACTCAGAAGCAGAACAAGTTTTAGGTATCTCTGGCGAGGCAGGTATTGACCCGACCGAACCCTTTCGGAGTGCGCCGTTTCCGCAAGGGCCAGCGGAGTTGGCTAATATTTCAAAAAAAGTACGAAAAGGTGCGGAAAGTATGGGACTTCATCCGTTTCAATTGCCTTTAGCGATAAATTATGAGGATAAATCTCGTGCTACTTGTATCTCTTGCACTACTTGTGATACCTATGCTTGCGCGATTGGGGCGAAGAATGATTTAGCGACGATTTTGCTACCTAATTTAGTTTTAAACGGACTGGAAATTAAAGCCAATACCGTTGTCACTAAACTAAATGTCGAAGGTAAGAAAGTGACTTCTGTAGACTGTATCTCCAAAGAAACGGGCGAAAAAATGACTTTCCACGCCGATTTGGTCGTGTCTTCAGCAGGGGCAGTTGGGTCGCCACATATCTTATTGGCGTCGGGTTTGGAGGCTTACAACCCGGGAGGAAAAGTGATTGGACGGTATTTGATGCGACACGTCAATTCGATTATTTTTGGTATCTTCCCTGGAGTTGCGGATAAAGAAAGTCGGTTTCACAAACAGTTAGCGATTTTAGATCATTACTTCGAACATCCAGATTCTGATTTGAAAAAACTGGGTAGTTTACAACAAATGCCGACCCCGCCGATGGGTTTGGTGCAAAATGAAATTCCAGGGCCAATCGGTAAATTATTGAGCCAAGGCGTACGTTTATTGACGGGACTTTTAGCAATTGCGGAAGACCAACCTAATTTTGAAAATTATGTAAAAGTTGATAAAAATAACCTCGATGAATTCGGTTTGCCACAGCCACTCATCAGCCATACGTATTCTAAAAGAGACAAAGAAGCAGTGAAAGTTTTGGTGAATGTCGGTAAAAAAATCATGCGTAAAGCGGGCGCACTCACCCATTATGTGCATCCGATTCAAACGTTTTCACACGCAGTTGGAACGGTTAGAATGGGTGATAATCCTGAAACTTCTGCCTTAGATGAAAACTGCCAATTTCGCGGATTGGATAATTTATTTGTGGTAGATGGTAGTTTTATGCCGACTTCGGCAGCGGTGAATCCGAGTTTGACGATTTCGGCGAATGCGTTGAAGGTAGGGAAATTTATTGTAGACAATAAACTGCAAGGTGTTTAATGTA
>CAYUNA010000614.1:0-3330 GCA_964445895.1 uncultured Saprospiraceae bacterium
AATCAACTACTTTCTAATTGACCAGATACAAATGATTCCGGTCATCAAAAATGAGCAGACATTTGAATAATTTTTCTTTCTGCTGCGCAGGATTTAATTCAGAAATTGTTTTAACCAAATCGGCATCCTCTTTAATCCATTTTAGAAAATTATTGACTTCAAAAGGCAGAATTTCGCCCGTTGCAAAATTCATCATTTTTTCTACAAACACTTCCTCCTCACGCTCAATGGTCGATGTCCGAAACGGTCGTCCATTCTTCGGATTAAAAGCCTGCATCGCAATCTCTTTCTTCTGAATTGTCGGAAAACCAAAATAACAAATTTTACCCCGTACTTTAAGCGCGGCGAAAGTAGCTAAATTTTTCTGAATCTCTGCTGAAGCTACTTGAATCGACGGCACACCTTCAATACTCAACGCATAAATTTTATGTGCATCTAAAGGCAAATCTTCGCTACCATCAGGCAAAGAAATGGTGCTAATCTGCGTCAACATCGTCTGTGGATTGGTGAAAATCGACGCGCTTACTTCGTCCCATCCAAAAGTCGGTTGATTGGTTTGAAACTCTTCCAAACTTAAATAAATGCCGTCTTGAAATTGAAAGTTTTTCGTCAATAAAATGCTGTCTTGTCCGAACAGACAAGTTGTACAAAACAGCAAAATAATCGTTATTTTTCTCATAACTCTTTAATTTTAAAATCAACCATTTGCAGTCAATTCCGTAAATACATCCTCGACGCTAAATACTTCTTTCCGCATTTCCAGCAACGTTAAATTATTGGCAACAGCAAACTGAAAAACATCTGCCCGCACATCCACATTTATTTTTGAAACCAATTGAAATTTATGGTTTGGAAGCATCCGCACTTCTTTGACTTGCTTAATTTTTTTCAATAAGCCAGCGTTCGTTTTTTGCATAAATTCAACCGTCACTACGGTCTCGCCACCAACGCGACTTTGCAATTTATCAATCGAATCGTTCGCCACCATTTTACCCTGGTCGATAATCATCACCCGGTCGCACAGCAACTGTACTTCCTGCATAATATGCGTCGAAAAAATCACCGTCTTTTCTTGCCCCAATTGCTTAATCAAGCTACGAATTTCTACCAGTTGATTGGGGTCTAATCCAGAAGTTGGTTCATCCAAAATCAATACTTCCGGGTCATGCAACATCGCCTGTGCCAAGCCAACTCGCTGTCGATAACCTTTCGAAAGCGTTCCGATTTTCTTGTGTTGCTCGCGTCCCAACCCTGTCATTTCAATCATTTCATTGACTCGAACGCGCTTATTTTTCACTTGATGCAAGCCTGCCACAAACGACAAGTATTCCTTAATATACATATCCTTATAAACCGGGTTATGCTCTGGTAAGTACCCGATTTTCTGCCGTACCGCAAACGGTTCTTCCGCCACGTTGTGCCCACATACTTCTACAGCACCGCTTGATTGTGGAATGAAACAAGTAACAATTTTCATCGTCGTTGTTTTTCCTGCACCGTTTGGTCCAAGAAAACCCAATACTTCTCCTTTTTTTGCTTCAAAAGAAATATCGTTGACTGCTTTTTGTTCCCCGAAGGTTTTAACCAAATTGGTAACCTTTACTGACATATTGTTGATTGATTGATTTAGTGAATTAAGTTGATTCGCAAGCCGCTGAATGACTTCAGTTGACTAAATATCAACTAACTTAGGAACGCCCTGCCGCAAAACTACTAAAAAACTTCCCTACTCCCAACGTCTGCAACTCGACCAAAATTACTTTTCTACTTTCAAAAGACATTTTACGGAATCAAATACCGCTTTGAAATTCCCAAAAGACGCACTCACACAATCACTTATTTTGATTAAAATTTTGTTAAAAAGGTCACGATGACGGCTTTCTTGTCCATTTTTAGTCAACAACTACGTCTCCCAAGTGGTTTTAATAAAAATATTTTTTTTTCAAAATTTCAAACAAAGGAGTAATCAAACAGCTTTTTCAGTTGCCTCGATAACTGCTTTTTTATAAAAAATTTACCAACTAAAATTTCAAAACAATGAAAAACGTAACTGCCATCATTATTTTATTCGCTGTTTTCACTGCTTTTGCTTGTGGTGACAATAGCGCTGAGAAGAACATTTCTAAAGAAACGCCGAAAGCTGCCGCATTAGAAATAAATGATACCAAACCCGCTAATACAATCGTCGAAAAAGATGCAATTGAACCGCAAATGACGACCGATGTAAAGGAAGAAACAGCTATCATCAAAGAACAAGTAACAAAAAAAGTAGAGAAAGCTAAAAATGTAGCTGCCTCTGAAAAAAATGTCGCCAAAGCAGAGAAGCAACCAACCCAAACCGATAATGCGGCGTCTGTTAAACAACCTACAGAACCTAAAACCAAACCGGTAGCGGCGCCCATTCAAGAAAAGACAGAAACTCCAGAGCCCCCAAAAGAAGAAAAGCCTAAAATGGTAGTTCCTAACCATGCCGCCTGGAATACGCTTTTGCAAAAAAACGTAAGTGCATCCGGAAAAGTTAATTACAAAGGTTTTAAAGCGCAGAAAGCAGCGTTGCAAAGCTATCTTGATGACTTGAGCGCTAATCCGCCAGCAAGTGATTGGGGACGAAAAGAAACAATGGCATACTGGATAAATGCATATAATGCGTATACCGTAAAATTGATTATTGACAATTATCCATTGTCCAGCATTACCAACTTGGAAGGCGGTAAGCCATGGGATAAAAAATGGATAAAATTAGGCAGTAAAACATACAGCCTTAATAATATTGAAAACGATATTTTACGTCCAAAATATAAAGATGCTCGTATTCATTTTGCAGTCAATTGTGCAGCACAATCTTGTCCTCCAATTTTAAATAAAGCGTGGACAGCAGCTAACTTGAATGGCAATTTTGATAAACAAGCAAAAGCATTTATTAATAATCCAAAATTTAATAAAATTAGTGCTGATGCAATTGAAATTTCTAAAATATTCGAATGGTATGCAGGCGATTTTGACGACATTATCACTTATCTAAATAAATATTCAACGACGAAAATCAATCCAGGTGCGAAGGTTTCGTATATGGAATATGATTGGGCTTTGAATGAGTAAGGAGTGGGGCTTTCTTTTCGCCGTAGTTCCTTTGGGACGGTGTAACAAATCATTTATAGAGGTCATCATTTTGCTAAAAAATCAAAATGATGACCTCTGAAAAAAAATCCGTGGTGCGGGTGGATAGAAAACGCTTTGGAATAGCATTATTTTTGACACAGCACCACTAACTACACTGTAACAAAAGTTTCTTTACATTTAAAACAAGAGGAGTTTGAGGATGAAAAATGA
>CAYUNA010000615.1:0-3327 GCA_964445895.1 uncultured Saprospiraceae bacterium
AATTTGCAATTTTCTCCCTCCTTAAAAACCAAAGAAACTTTTGTTACAGTGTACTCACTACACTTTAAAGGAAGTTTCCTTATATTTTGAAGCTCGAAAACCCTGCGATTTTCTCACTGCTCATAATTTAAACTAAGATTCTTGAACCCAAATTAGGATTCAATAGCAAGGATTTGAAAAATGTGGCATCTAAACTAAAAATGTTTTAGTCATTTATTTTCTCAAAATTAACTTTCATTAAACTATTTGTAAACTTTTCCACATCTTCGCATTTGCAAAAGGTTTTTACAGCTAAAATAATTAAATGTTTGATTTTTCAGCCTTACAACTCAATACTGAAGACCCTTCCGCAAATACGGTCATCTTCGCCTTTTTGTTGGCGTTTTTTTTATCGTCAATCATTGCGTTTACTTATGAGAAAACTTCTCGACAAGTAACCCGACCTGACTATTTCATTCAGGGAATGGTGTTGATTTCTATCGTAGCGGCATTGGTGATTATGGCTATTGGAGATAGTCTTGCGCGGGGATTGGGTATGATTGGGGCGTTGTCGATTATTCGTTTTCGGACAACCCTACGCAATCCTCGAAACATTACTTTCATGTTTATGTCGATTGCGACGGGAATTGCATGTGGCGTTTATGGCTTTACGATTGCGATTATTGGAACGATTGGGTTTTCTTTCGGTGCGTTTTTATTGCGATTTACGCCGTATAGCCATAAGAATAATTTGACGGGAACATTGACGTTTGATTTACCTAAAGAACCTGAAAATTTGCAGGCTTTAGAAGTGATTTTAAATAAGCATTGTGAGCGGTCAGTCTTAAAAAATTATCGGCTTTTTGCTGGTGAAAAGAAAGCTGATTTACTGCGCTATGAATATCATTTAAAACTCAAAAAGGATAGGAATGGCTGGACTTTGGGTAATGAAATTAAGGCATTAGAAAATATTCAGGGCGTTCGATTGACCTTTGCAGATACAGAGGAAAGCATTTAAAAAGTGCATCAATGAAAAAAATAAACATCTTATATATAGTCGTCATTGGCGTGTTTTTCCTGCTAATGAAATTGAATGGACAATACGCCAAGCATTCGGTGACGTTCTTCGGTTTTGCAGAAAATAAAGAGACGCAAATCAATATGAGTCATCCAGTAGAGGTGCAGAAAATTCATGTTTTGCCAGGTCAGGAGGTTAAAAAAGGGGAGTTGTTGTTAGAAGTATCACATGCGAGCGTTGATTTCAAACTAGATAAAGTGAGCTATGATTTGGCCGAATTGTCTGCCAAAGAAAAGCTATGGGCAGCAGAGTTGCGTTCCAATATCAACCGTATGGAAGCGCAAAAGTTGAATAAATATAACGAGATTCAGGCAAAAATCGAAGGGATTCAAACAGCAATGGAACTAAACAAGTCTTTAGTTAAAGATTTGAAAAGTGTAACAATTGTAGCAGATGCTACGGGGGATGCAAATAACCCCAATCAGCTCAAAATCGACCAACTGAAAAAGGAGTTGGAATCGGTCGTTGTACCATTGGATATTGAAATTGGTAAGTTGAAAACGGAGTTAAATTCATTAGGTAATCCCTACAAAGTCCAGATGCAAAAACTGGAAAATGACCAAAAATATTATGAAGCTGAGCAAGAAAAACTGGCGATTGTTGCACCAACAGATGGCTTGATTGGCAACATTCATGTGAAAAATGCGGAGAACCTATCTTCGTTTGCGACACTAATTACTTTTTACGAAGAAAAGCCAACCTTAGTAGAAGGCTATGTTCACGAAAGTTTGATTTTGCAAGTGGCACTTGGTGATGAAATTGAGGTGGTTTCCAGCCTACACCCAAATCATAAATGTGTGGGGAAAGTGGTTGGTTTGGGGTCTCGGATAGTAGAAGTGCCAGAGCGTTTGCGCAAGATTACGGATTTTAAAACCTATGGTCGCGAGGTGTTGATTTCTATTCCTAAGGAGAATTATTTTTTACAGAAAGAGAAGGTGGTTTTGAATGTGATTGGAGCGGATGTGAAACGAAATACCTTTTTGTCGATGTTTGAATAGCGACCATTTCACCAGCCGATGAATTACCAATAATTTTGTATGAAACAGTTTTTAACTACATTTTTTTATCTATTATTTCTCCATTTTGGTGCTGCACAAACTGTCTTATCCTCGTCTGATTTTTTAAAAAATGCACAATCGGAAACGGCTATTTCATACGAACAACAAAAGGTGGAACTGTTGAAAAATGGTACTTATGAAATTCCTGTCATTGATAAATTAGAATTTCGGACACAGACGGATGAAAACAAGTGGAGACAGCAGGAGTACCGCGTTCGGATGAGTCCGTCGGGACGAAAAGAACGTAAGGAATATCAGCATTTTCATCAGACAGAAATCTCTCTCGCAGAGACGGAAGAACGAGCAATTTTGCAAAATGCACTCATCAATCGCTACAATTTGCTAGTGGATTGGCAGAGTTTAAGCCAGTCTTTAATATTACTCAATCAACAAAAATTGGTTCTCGAAGACCGCATTATGGTTTTCAAACGTCAGGCGTTGACCGTTGATTTTGATATTGCCAATTTGATAGATGCGGAAGATGCATTGCACGAAATTCAGCAAGATATTTTAGAAAAAGAATTGGTACAAAAGCGGCAAGAAAATTTTATCAAAAGAGACTTGAATCTAACTACCGATATTCAAATTGATACAATAAATCGCCTGACTTTTGCTGATTTAAAAAATGCGGTTGCTGATTTGAAAATACCAGTTGAAACGCATCCAAGTTTAATACAGCGGCAGTCCAGAATTGACCTCATTAATGCGGAAGAACAACTTGAAATTGCACGCAATTCTCAATGGTTTGATTTTATAGAAACACGCTACCAAAATGATGATAAAAATCCGTTAGGCGACGAGTTTTCTATCGGTGTTGGCATTCGAATTCCATTTAAAAATCAAATGCAGCTGGATTTAAATGAATTGGCAGTAGACCGTTTGGAAGAGCAAAATAATTTGAATTTGAAAACGGTAGAATTGATAGAAAACATTGAGGAAATTCAAGAAAAATTAGAATTACTTTTTCAGCAACATAACCAGATTGCAGTGCAAATGCGGGAGAGTCAAGCACAATTTTCGCTCGACCAATTCAAAAAGACAGGCAACGCGAATCCGTTGACGTTGCTTAAAATTCAAGAAAATTTATTGCGACGACAGGCAAGTTTACAAAAAATAGAAGCTCGCGCGTTTGAATATTACATTGATTTATTGGACTTGACGGGTAGGGTAGTGGAGGCGCCACTGCGAAATTATTTGCAACAAGATTTTGCA
>CAYUNA010000616.1:0-3319 GCA_964445895.1 uncultured Saprospiraceae bacterium
TAGCGAGAAAAGATAGTTCTAAAAACCGCTAATAAATATGTCCGGGTACTTAAGTGCATGACATTTTTTATTCGCTAAGAAAATACCTCTTTTTAACAACGACGTAAGGAAAGGTGAAAATAACTAAAAAATTTAATTAATTACTTCACCGATTCTACGCGGCATTTAAGCAGAATATCACCGATGAAATGGTTTTTGCCATTTTGTTGAAAATATGGATTTTAAACCCAAAGAGGATTTTAACATGAAAGAAGAATTCCGAAACATATTAATAGAAAAGCATTTACGAGGTGTTGCCAATCAAGCTGAAGAAGCTGAACTGCAAACCTGGCTTAGCGCAAATGCAAACAATCAGCGACACTTCAAGGAGGTGAAACGTTTGGATACTGCGATGCAATCAATGGATTTTAAAGTAGAAGCAGATACCGACTCAGAGTGGCAAAAATTGCAGCGGCATATTGGACAACAGGAGGCTAAAGTTGTAGCAATGAAGCCGCGATTTAATTACTTGCGGATTGCTGCGATGTTTGCGCTTTTACTGGCAACAGGCTGGCTGATAAAAACTCAGTTTTTGGCTGGAAATGATAACAAATTTGCTGCTGAATATGCTGTTGCGAAAGGCAAGACAAAAGTGGTTGAATTGGCAGATGGCACGAAAGTTCATTTGAATGCGGATTCTAAATTAGCGGTTTTTGCCAATTTTAATGAAGCGGAAAGACGAGTAGAATTGACAGGGGAAGCGTTTTTTGAAGTAGCTAAAAATAAAGCAGTCCCCTTTTTAATTCAAACGGGCGACGTGACGACGCGAGTGGTTGGAACGGCATTTAATTTGACGGCTTATCCTGATAACGGAATAGTGGCAATTAATGTAACAGAAGGCGTTGTTGAGTTTTCAGATGAAGATGAAAAAGTGCGTTTAACTGCCAACAAAGCAGCTAATTTTGATGCAACTTCTGGTAAGATTATGGAAGTGCCTTTTCAACAATCTGAACTGGCTTGGCAGCAAGGTAGTTTAGTATTTAAAAATGAACCGCTTGCTTTGATTTTGAAAGATTTAGAGCGAAAATTTGATGTCAAAATAGTTGATAAAAGTGGTTCTGAAAAACGCATGTTGACGGAGGAAGTTGAGGCTAATGAAACAGTGGAAGCGGTGTTGAATCGAATTGCAATGACGGCTAATTTGCAGTTGACTAAAAAAGATAAGGTTTTTACTTTTATAAAGAAGTAAGTTTGACCTACCAATTCTTTGGACTTTCTCGCTGCTTAAATTTTAGATAATGCTCTTTAAAGTGTAATAATTACACACCAATTAATATTTAAAAATACTAAAATCCGCTTTTGAAACGTTTGTTTTGGAAGCGGATTTTTTTGTTTATTCTGAAAAAATCTAAGCGTTTTGAAACAAATTTTGAAAAAAATACAGAAACATATTGATTTTTTTAATTAGTATTCCTACCTTGCTTCTTATATTGATAATTTTATAAATTACTTGAGAAACGAACGGGATGATGCTAACCCTCAAATCCGATTTGTTCTATTAGTGAAATGAATTCAATAACTTGAACCATTATGCTTGTTCTTTTTCCTTCTAAAAACCTTTAAAAATAAGTCCGTAACGCGGCTATGCACTGATTTTTAAACCTTTTTACAAGAAAAAATTACGGCGCATTCTGGCTCAACTTATTAAATTCATTTCACTTAGTGAAAAGAATGAGGTTGTTCTTTTCAGTTATAATAATCCCTGATTATGAAGAAATTTCTGCCAATTCTCGCATCTTCTTTTTTAAGTGCTATTCTGGCGATTTTTATCTATAAATCTTTTGAAGGACCACAAAAGGTCATCATCAAAGACAATACTGCGGCGGCGCAATACGCGAAGGCGATGGAAGACCCACATTCTGGGGTGATGCAGCGACATTTTTTGTCCTCTTCTCCAACGGATTTTATTTCCGCAGCCGAGTCTGTGACTCCTGCGGTAGTCAACATCAAAGCCGTCGAGGATAGTAATTTTGAATGGTGGGGCGGTGGTTCTTTTGGTGCTTCCTCTGGGTCGGGTGTGATTATTTCGCCGGATGGATACATCATCACAAATAATCATGTGATTGAAGATGGCAATCGTTACGATGTGACGTTGAATAACAATCAAGAATACCAAGCCAAGTTGATTGGGACAGACCCGACAACGGATTTGGCTTTGTTAAAAATCACTTCTGAAAAAACGCTTCCGCATCTTATTTTAGGCAATTCGGATTCTGTTCGGGTAGGCGAATGGGTGTTAGCGGTTGGTAATCCTTTTAACTTATCTTCTACGGTGACGGCGGGTATCGTGAGCGCAAAAGGTCGGAATATTGATATTTTGGAAGGAGAATATAGTATTGAATCTTTTATCCAAACAGATGCAGCCGTCAACCCTGGAAATAGCGGTGGCGCACTCGTCAATACCAACGGTGAATTGGTGGGCATCAATACTGCAATCATCACACGTTCAGGACGTTATGAAGGTTACTCCTTTGCTGTGCCGAGTAATTTGGCACAAAAAGTAATTCGGGATTTACGTGACTATGGCGAGGTGCGACGTGGACTTTTGGGTGTGAGAATCAACCCTGTAGATAGTGAAAAAGCTAAAGAATTGGGACTGCCTTCCATTGAGGGTGTTTATATTTCTAACGTGACTGCCAACGGTGGTGCATACGATGCAGGTATCCGAAGTGGCGATGTGGTGATTGGAATTAATGGTTTGAAAATTATTAATATTCCAGCCTTGCAAGAACAAGTAGGACGCTTTCGTCCGGGCAATACCATCGCAGTAGAATATATTCGAAACGGTAAAAAATATACGACAAATGTAACGCTGCGAGACAAGGATAATGGGTCAAGTTCTACTAAAGTTACCGGTAAAATAGATTCCAAAGAAATGCTGAATCATATCGGAATGGAGCTTCGTGATTTGTCGCGTGATGAACTTCGACGATTGCGCGTTAATGGAGTATATGTGGAAAGTGTAGACATTGGAAGCATTATCGAAAAAACGGAAATGGACCCGGGTTATATTATTACTAAAGTGAATGACAATCGAGTATCGAGCATCGAAGATTTTGTAGATGAACTGGTAGAGGCTAAGGAGAAAAAAATTCTTCTGGAAGGTTTTTATGAAAATTATCCAGGCGAATATTATTACACATTTGTTATGAAATAATATTTTAGGAATGAGAAACCAGTGATTCTTGCTTTAGAATAAAATTTGGCAAACCGATTTAGGGGACAAAATCAGACTTTTACGCAGCACTTAATACCGTGTAACAAAAGTTTCTTTGCATTT
>CAYUNA010000617.1:0-3311 GCA_964445895.1 uncultured Saprospiraceae bacterium
ACGGGTCTATGCAGGGATTGAAGAGGCGTTGAATAAGTTTTGTAGTTGATGAAATGCTGGTAATTGAATTGATAACTTAGTAAGTTGTCCTATTTGTTGAGTGTTTAGGAATGTGGACTTTAGTCCAGCATCACGTTGGTTTTCAACAATGGTTGGAGCTTCTGGCGAAAGCTCCAACCATCAACCGTTACTGAGCTTGGAGATTTCTCGAATCTCCAAGCTCTATTAGAAAATCTACAAACAATTTATCCCTCCCTTAAAACCTTTGTTAGATTCAGAAACAATCTGAATAGCTACTCCAAACCATTTAACCAATCTTCAAATCGCAACTTTGCTTTTACTTCAATATTTTTTAATGAAAATGGCAAAAGATACGGCTCAAATTTCTCATTAAGAATATCAGATTTTTTAACGCCAAAATAGACGGTTTTTACGTCATATTTTAAAAGCAAATTTAGCAAGTCCGCAACTAAATTCATGTTAGTATCGTCATTAATCCAAAGAATGATTTTAGGATTTTCCTCATTCAGAGAGCGATATTCAGAGAGTAATGTATAAATGGAAACTTCATCTAATGGGAGACCTTCATAGTGAAAATATCGGAGATTACTCAAAATTTGAATATCCATGAGTTTGAATGGGCCTCCAAATATTTCAATATCTTTAGCTGATTTTTCAAACGTTTTAGTCGTGTTTTTTTTGTTGACAGGTAGGTTAATAAAAAGTTTTGAATTTCTAAAAAACATTTTTTCAAAATTGCAAATGCCCTTTCGACAACTAATCGCTTTGGTTGTTTTTCCTGTTTCTTGTTCGACCAAAAACAAAGTATCATTGATTACCTTGAATTGTCTGAACATTGTTAGAGAATCGTTTCTGGTTTTTACAACTGCAAATCCTTTCGTTCCTAATGGTCCAAATGCTCTCTTTTCAAATATTGGCGTCAGCGAAATCTCATTTGACCCCAAATAGCCAAGTTCGAATGTCATGTTAATCGGCATATCATAAGCGTAGCAATCCACCAAGTTAGTAGAATCAAAATCCATGATATAAGCGTCAAGGTCTTGCGTTAGCCATTGCCCTGTGAGCCCATTTTGTAAGTTTTGAGCATAAGAATTGTTAGTTAAAAATAGTAAAAATAAGAGGTGAATGACTTTCACTATGTTTAATGTTTTGGCCTTAAAAATTCTTTTTTATTATTTCCGAAACCCAGGCACATCCAACACCCGCGCCCCCAATTCCGCTGCCAATTCATTCCGCATCGCCAACAACTTGGAATGCACTTTCATGTACCGCATCAATTTTTTTGGGTCTTTTTCCTCCTTCATCCGCGCCTGATTTTTTGCAATAGTCTTCTCAATTTTCTTGCGTTTAAACTGTTTCAACGACTTATCTGCATCTTTATAAAAATTATCCTCAGGCATTTTCTGACTCCGCAAAAATATCTCATGCTTTTCCCAACCTTCACTATATTCATACGGCGAATGCAGCAAATCTACCGCTAACGAACTCAAATCTGTATCACGATGTCCGATAAAATATTGGGTTGTAAATTCCTTTTTAGCGACCACTAATTCCATACAAGTTTGTGCCAGCGATTTGTATTCCGCATTGTCAAACTCGTCCAAAACATCTTCAATATTGGTCAAAATGTACTCGGCAACTGTTGTTTTCGTTTCTTCATCGTAGATTTTTCCACCAAATTCAATTAAAATGCGCACGATGTCTTTTTCTTGAAAAGTATCACCCGATTCGACTTTTCGTTTCTTAGCAGGTGGCGTCAAATCGTCCCAATGCGGCATTGGATGGTCACCACCTTCTGTCGGATAAAACTCTGGTGGCGGCGGCGGAAAATCATTACCAAATCCACTATTGTCACCTCTGCCTTTCTGACGTTCTCGCGCTTGTTGCCGTGC
The DNA here is from genome assembly GCA_964445895.1 of uncultured Saprospiraceae bacterium. GTDB lineage: Bacteria > Bacteroidota > Bacteroidia > Chitinophagales > Saprospiraceae > CAYUNA01. The sequence continues at coordinate 1,914 of CAYUNA010000617.1, forward strand.
TTTGCGTTCTCGGTCAAGCTGCCGTTTTTTCATCAACTGCCCGACGGTACGATTGGCTTCAACAATTAGTACTTGTTCATCGACTTCCATCACTTTTGCACATTCCTTGACGTATAATGAACGCTTAATCGGGTCAGGAATTTTGGCAATACTGCCAACAATATCCTTAATTAATTCGGTCTTTTTAATTGGGTCGCCAGCCGCTTCTTTGAGTAACAAACTGGTTTTAAAAAGTATAAAATCCTTTGCCTCTTGGTCAATATATTCTTGAAATTTCGCCGTCCCCACCTTGTTGACATACGAGTCAGGGTCTTCCCCTTCGGGTAGCAGGACGACCTTTACATTCATGTCTTGTTCCAATACCATATCCAATCCCCGCAAAGCAGCTTTCACGCCAGCAGCATCGCCATCGTAGAGGATTTTCATGTTTTTGGAAAATCGTTTGACCACGCCAATTTGCTCGACAGTCAGCGATGTACCCGATGAAGCCACCACGTTTTCAATGCCCGCTTGATGTAGTGAAATCACGTCGGTATAGCCTTCAACGAGGATACATTCGTCGTTTTTTCTAATCTGTTTTTTAGCAAAATACGCCCCGTAAAGCGTCTTACTTTTATTATAGACTTCTGTCTCTGGCGAGTTGATGTACTTCGGGGCTTTGACATCTTTGACCATAATACGGCCTGCGAAAGCCGCTACTTTTCCCGACAAATTACGGATGGTAAACATTACCCGATTTCTAAAAAAATCATTGCCATATTGGGAAGTCAATCCCAGCTTTTTTAGCTTGTCAATCGCGTGTCCGTCGGCGGTTGCTTTGGTCGTAAAATCGCTTTTTCTTTCATCCGTAAAACCCAATCCCCATTTTCGAATTGTCTCTTCGCGGTAACCTCTTTCTTTAAAATAATTAAGCCCAACACTCTTGCCCATATCGGTTTCAAATAAAGTATCCTGGAAGTACTTTAGCGCATAATCATTGACAATGAAAAGACTGTCCTCGGCTTGCATCGCCGCCCGCATTTCTGGCGTGAGCTTCTTTTCTTCGATTTTGATACCGTATTTATTCGCCAAATATCTTAGGGCATCGGGGAAGGTGGAACTTTCATGTTCCATAATGAATTTTGCGGTATTGCCCGCTTGCCCGCAACCAAAACATTTGAAAATATTCTTCGCTGGAGAAACGGTGAAAGACGGCGTTTTTTCATTGTGAAATGGACACAATCCAATCATGTTGACACCTCGCCGCTTGAGGGTCACAAAATCGCCAACTACATCTTCAATTTTGGCAGTTTCTAATATTTCGGTAACTGTTTTCTCAGGAATCATACGATTAACTCGATTAGTTCGATTGATTGGATTTTTTCGATTGAGGGCTAAATTACGGGATTTTTTCTTTCA
>CAYUNA010000618.1:0-3301 GCA_964445895.1 uncultured Saprospiraceae bacterium
TTACACTGTATCAGAAATTCTCTTCGTTATTTTTTTTGGATAAAAAAATGTGCTCTGTCATTTGCTCTTTCCCTTCTTTTTTTCCTAAAACAGGAATACTCAAGTCCACAATTTCTTCTTCTTTTCTAAAGTTTTCATCAAAATCTTTTAACCTCACCAGCACCGCCAAAAATACATAAAAAATCATACTTGTCGGAGGTAAGGTCACCGCTTCCTGCGGATAATTAGCAACTGCAAGAATGAAAACTACGGTTGTCACTGCCAGATAAAAAGATTTGATTTCAGGGTCTTTTACCCTAAAGAAGTAATAAATTCCTTGCTTTAGAGCTGCAAACGTCAATAACAAATAGATTATCAACCCGATATATCCCGCTTCGACCGCAATCCGAACATATAAACTATCGTGTGCAAAACTCGCCAACCAAGAGTTGGGCGTAAAACGTTTTCCCCACATTCCAGTACTCCCCAAACCTGCACCGATTGGATGTGACTGAATAAATGGACGTACCCGCGCCTGATTGTCCATACGCACCTTTACAGAACCATCTTCACCTGGTTTAAAGGCGGATTGGATTCTAAAAATAATTGGATTGGATGTTGATTTTAAAGAAAATGCAGCAATAAATAGTATCATCCCCATCCCTACAATCACCGTTTCTTTTCTAAATGTCAGCAACATAAAAAATAGAACACCCGCTGGAACAAGTACAAATGGTGTTCGTGAACCCGCATACGCCATCCCCATGAACATACACAAAGTAGCAAAACCGAGGGCTATTCGTTGCCAATTTTTCTTTCCCCAAATAATTAAAACTATGCAAAAAACACTCATGTACCCCATTAACATTCCAAAGGTCGTAGGGTCAGAAAAGAAGGAAAATACACGCAATCGTCCCCACTGAAAAATCAATTCATAGCGTTTTGGGTCAGAGTGTAACCAGATTAGTTCTGCTTCAGAATATCCAAAAAATTCTTGTTTTAATGAGTATAAAGCAGATAATAAGCTCAATACAATAACTGCTTTTAACACGGATTTCACCTTCGCTAAACTATCCATCGCATGTGCTGCCACAAAATAAACTGCTAGATATAACGCTACCGTTCGAACCGTATAAACCCACGCCATCCGTGACTGCGCCCAAGGGTTAAGCACTTCAATAAAATTATAATAAATCCAAACCAAAATAAATATTGTAATCGGGCTTTTGATAAAACTAAAATCCCTTTCCTTCACCAGCCGCACCAGTAACCCGAACAATAACAGCAGCAGCATTCCATCAACGGCTGTACCGATGGGGGCGTTGACAAACTTACCGATAAGAGACAGAAAAAACCCCATACTCAACAGCACTATTATCCCAAAATGTAGATTAGCAAAACAATACAAAACTACTGGAATTCCAATCAATCCCAAAATGACCATCATGCCTAGTTTTAGGGGCAAAGCAGTCAAAACGAATGCCAACCCTAATGCTATCGCTATCCCAATTACATACCCCATCGGGTTGTTGAGTTTCTCCTGTAAAAAGGTCTTGTCGAACCATTTTTTTAAGGAAAACGGCGTATTTGCTTTAAGTACGGACATTATTTTATAATTAAGGTCGGGGCTAATGTGAGTTAGAAGAAGACTACCTTTAAGAAAAAGCCGACTAGCATCAATGCACACATTGATAGCGCTAAGAATTCGATTATTCTTTCTTTTTGTGGTAATTCTTCCAATTTTTTAATTTTTATTATTAACTGAAATCAAGCATTCTAAGTGCCTCGTAGTAATTATTAAACCAAATCCATTTTACCCTTCTTTTCCAACGTCGCATTCACTACTTTCCAAAACTGTTCCACTCGCGCTGTCCAGGTATTTTGCTTGGCTTTGGCTACTCGCTCGGCTATTTTTTCGTCGTTATTTTCAGCAATGGCTTTATCAATTAGCTGCATAAATTCGGTCTCATTTTTACCCAAGTAAATTACATCTGAAAAACCGCGAATATCTACCGAAAAATTCGTGGAAATCACCGCTTTTCCAGCAGCTAAGTATTCATTTATTTTTAATGGATAAATACTTGCACACAACGTGTTCAATTTAAACGGTATCAATACACAATCGAAATGCTGTAAATACTTTGGCAATTCACGAATGTGCTTCGATCCTGTCGAAATAATATTTTTTTGCTTGTCCAAACCATTTTTAGCAAACTCATCACTATTGACTGGACCAACCAGGACGACGGTTTTATCGCTATGTTTTTCTGCCACTTTTCTAATCAGGGCATAGTCAATTCGATTAGGGTCAAGATTCCCAGTAAAACCAATGGTTTTAGTGGTGATGTGCTTCATTTCTTCGGGCACAGGATAGGTTTCTTCCAACGCATTTTTGAAAATATTCAAATCCACTGCGTTATGAATAATGTGTGTGTTTTCGTTCAAAGGCGACTTCAAATTATGCAATTGATGCGAAGTACAAGTCACCAAATCTGCTTTAGCAATCACTTCATCTTCTAAGCGTGCACCGTGTTTAGCTGTATAAGGTTCTTCCATCATATCGTCGATACACTGGTAGATATTCAGCATTTGACCTACTTCAGGTGGCATCAATGCTCCATGATATGGATTGTAGCAATTAAGATATATGTAATTTTTTAAATTATAATCTTTAATTACTTGCTTTACCGTCTCGACAACCACTTTATGGTTTTTTGCTGCCAATTTACGATACATTGCTCCTTCCGATAAGAAGTTTATCGGCACAGTCAACGGTGGATGTACAGCAACCACATTGTCAGGCAATTCCTTGATTTTTTCGTATCGCATTTTGTTTTTAAACAAATCAGATTGCCGTTCTTTAGCTAAATCTGTATTGCGAACGCCCCAATAATCTTTTAACGAATAGGGTTTATTGATGTAAAAGACGCGATTGTTTTTACAAAATTCTCTGGTAAATGAAAGGGATACCGAAGAGTAAGCATTCTCCCAGGGAAACAAGGTATAATAAATAATGTCAATATCTGGATTCATAATTTGAGTGCCTTTAGTTGAGGGAGTAGTTTTGGTAAAGCAGGGAGGTTAGTTTTTTGAAAGCAAATTCAATTTTCTTTATCATCAATTTGTTACAGTGTAACAAAAGTTTCTTTAAATTATTAGGAGGGAGAAAATTGCAAATTTTCGACCTCCAATAAAAATAGTGCGCGTTGCCTGCGGCAACGCGAGTGGGGTTATTGAGGGATAAAAAGCGTTTTTGCAAACGATTTTTATCCCTCAAACTCCCTTCTATATATAAAAAAAATTGTTACACTGTATTTAATAC
>CAYUNA010000619.1:0-3291 GCA_964445895.1 uncultured Saprospiraceae bacterium
ACCTTCACAGCCCCAACCAACTGTGATTTCAGAAAGCCCATCGTTACAATTAGAAATGGTAAAATTCTCCGTCAACGTAATAGATTCTCCAAAATCCAAGAATCCATCTCCATTACCGACTTGACTAAAATCTGTCCCATTCAAAGTGATTGTTGCAGTGTTTCCATTTACATTTAAAACTCCAAAATCAGAACCTGTCACAGTTACGCCCGCTGGATGAATATCTTGAAAAAATAGCTCACCTACCGAACCAAAACCAAAATTTGAAATGGTAAAACTTCTCGTAAAAGCGGTGCCGACTGTTCCTGTCACCAAGTCATTCGCGGTATTGGTAATCGAAATTGAAGGAACTTGGATATTATATGGAGACGAACTGGAACTCTCTGCCCCCGTTGAATGATTGATAGTGAAATTATTGACAAAGTCACCTGTATTATTAGTTGTTTCACAAGTAGCTTTCGCTAAGAAAGTGATACTGAGATTGTCTGCAGGTGCGAGATTGGGCAGGGAAAAAACGGGCTGATTTAAATTTCCAATATTGGTTTCTGCCACGTTCATTCCTATGATTGATCCAGCTTCATAAATCATTCCATTCGCTAGTTGAATGGTCAAACTGACCCCGTTGAGAGTAGTATTTCCAAAGTTTCCTACACTCACTTCAAACAGTTGCGCTTCACCGCAAGTCGTTAAATTTGTTGGTTCAGCTGTTGTAATGGTAATTTGCCCCCATGATTGTATTGAAAAAACAGTACAGAATAGGGCAAAAACGGATAACTTCATTGCGACATTTTTAGAAAAGCAGGGATTCCACACAGACATAGCGGTTGTGATTTATATTTTGAGTAAAAATATTGAGCAAATGTTGATAAATTTCTTTTAAACAATCCTAAATGGCTTTATGGAGTTTGTAAAGAATAAACTACTGGTTCAAATTCTAAATAGAGGACAGTTACGATAGCATTTAAGTCTTTCTCCGCGTTGCCGCAGGTAACGCGTATTGTTATTAATTGGAGGTCGAAAAATTTCAAATTTATCCCTCTTGATAATTTTAAATTAACTATCAATTAGTTAAGAATCGAACCACGAGAACGTAAATGTGGGAGTTAGCTCAAGTAATTTTGAGTAAACACGTTTTTTGCGAGAAAGAGATTTTAACAGAAACTTATAAAAGTAGTAGGAATATTTAATAGGCTGCAAAGTTATTTATTTTATTTATATATAAAGTACCGATAAGCTATTTAGTTCAGAAACTTCTACATTTAAATACTCATTCACAACTCATTGACAATTCATTAAGCACCAAGCTATCAGTAAATTCTCATCTTGTGGCTGATATTTTATTTTCAAAACTAAAATCGTTCAAATATGAAAACGCATTTTATCTGGATAATCGGATTGCTGTTTTTAGGTTTCTTTTTTCAAAATTGTCAAAGTAACATGGAGTCTGGAAAAAACGACAACCGTACTATAAAAACACCAAGTGCTCGTCAAAGACCAATGCCAACTACACCCGGAGCTTCTCCAGGTATTGTGCCACCACCGCCACCACCTGAGATTTCTGAAAATGCTTATTTCGATGCACCACTAACAGAAGAAGAGGTTGTTTTTCAGCAAAGCGAACCCGCTGTTGATATTTCGCAGGAAGACTACCAATCGCCTGCTGAAAATGAATTTCAAACCGCACTTAATCACCCGTTATCCACTTTCTCCATCGACGTAGATAAGGCTTCGTATAGCAATATGCGCCGTTTTCTAAACCATAATCAACTGCCACCTACGGATGCCGTGCGTATCGAAGAATTGGTCAATTACTTTAACTACGACTATCTTGAACCAACGGGAAAAGTACCGTTTTCGGTATCCACTGAACTATCCGATTGTCCTTGGAATTCACAGCATAAATTAGTCCAAATCGGCTTGAAAGGCAAATCCATAGCCAATAATCAAATGCCTGCAAGCAATCTGGTTTTTTTGTTGGATGTTTCAGGGTCAATGAGTCAACCCAATAAGTTGCCACTGCTCAAAAGTGCGTTTAAATTATTAACACAACAATTGCGGAAAGAAGACCGCATCTCAATCGTCGTCTATGCGGGAGCTTCTGGAGTGATTTTGAGTCCGACGTCGGGACACTATACTCAGCAGATTATGGATGCACTTGACCGCTTACAAGCAGGAGGTGGTACAGCGGGAGCGGAAGGTCTCCAATTGGCATACACAATGGCGGAACAAGCTTTTATTCCCAATGGAAACAACCGTGTAATTCTCGCTACTGACGGCGATTTTAACATTGGTATTCGCAATACTGATGATTTGGTATCTCTGATTGAAGAGAAGCGGAAAAGCGGCATTTTTCTCTCTGTTTTGGGCTTTGGAATGGGCAATTATAAGGACCATCAAATGGAACAAATAGCGGATAAAGGTAACGGCAATTACGCCTATATTGACAATTTTAGAGAAGCCAAAAAAGTATTGGTAGAAGAGATGACTTCGACCCTTTTTACGATAGCAAAAGATGTGAAAATTCAAGTAGAATTTAATCCGGTAAAAGTTCATTCCTATCGGTTGATTGGTTATGAAAACCGAATACTCAAGAAAGAGGATTTCAACGATGATACAAAGGATGCTGGCGAAATTGGGGCAGGGCATACAGTGACAGCTTTGTACGAAATCATTCCAAAAGGTGCGGAAAATATTTCAGATACAGAGATCGACGATTTGCGGTATCAAACCTCCCGAGCAAAATTAGCTTCACACATTACGGATGAGTGGATGACGGTCAAATTGCGATATAAAGAACCGAAAAGTGAGGAAAGTCAAAGGCTTGTTTATCGAGTTGCAAACAAAGGTTTACAATGGGAAGAAACCTCAGATAATTTTCAATTTTCGGCTGCCGTGGCTTCGTTTGGAATGTTATTGAAAAACTCTGAATTCAAAGGCAATACTTCTTTTCAAAAAGTGGAAAATTGGGCATTGAATAGTTTGGGAGAAGACAAATATGGGTATCGTGGAGAGTTTTTAGAATTAGTAGGAAAGGCGCGGGCGATTTCGCGATATGGGCGCTAATTTTAAGGAGTTTGTTCCGTATTTTTATAGTATAGAAATTCGAAATTATTCATGTTTGCTCCTCAAATTCCCTTATAGTTTTTTAAAGGGTAACAGGTCTATTTAAAACAAGCAAAAAAAAAGTGCCACCCGAAGGCAGCACATCAATTAACCCTAAATAGTAGCAGCATTATGCTGCTACTCCCTTTACTTTAATTTTGAAATCTTCAATCTTTGATTTTTAATAAG
>CAYUNA010000620.1:0-3283 GCA_964445895.1 uncultured Saprospiraceae bacterium
CTAAGAATTTTTATTGAAAAATTATTTGCGAAAATTGAAAAAGCAAAGTGGTCAAATTAGACCATTTTAAAATAGAAAACGACTAAAAACTGTAGTTGATAAAGGGCATCGAATTCGAGGCCCTTTACTAATTTCTGACTTTGAAACTTTTAAAAATTTCAATTGCGGCCATTTGGCCCGAATTAAAAAAACAACCATCTTTGACACTTGTAAAAGTTGTATTTCACCAATTTTCTATAAATGGCAAAAGAATCGAGTAAAGTGCTGGTCAATAATATTTCTGTTCGGATGAAGCGAATTGGAGACGCAGATTTTGTTTGCATTTCTGATATTGCGCAGTCGAGAGAAGGTTATCCGTCGGAATATATTCGGAGTTATTTGAAAAATCAAACGAACTTTGGCTTTTTACGACGTTGGGAAGAAGTTCACAATAAAGAAGTCAATTCGGGCCAAATGGCCGCAATTGCAGACGCGATTATTGATGGAGGCTATCGGTTGAGTCTTAAATCTTATTTGGAACAAACCAATGCGATGGGATTTGTCGCTACGGCTGGTCGATACGCTGCCACTTTTGCCCACATTGATATTGCGATTCATTTTTGTACTTGGTTTGACAGAGATTTTTACATCTATTTCATCAAAGAATTTCAGCGATTAAAACAAGAAGAATCCAATCTTTATCTCAAGCAATGGGACTTACGCCGCGAACTGTCCAAAGCCTCTTATCAAATTCAAACTGATGCCATTCGAGAGCATTTATCCCCTGTTTTGGATTGGCATACGGATAGAGAAATACCGCTTTTTGCGTCCGAAGCAGACTTGTTAAACCAAGCCGTTTTTGGGATGACTGCCAAAGAATTTAAAGCGTATAAACCTGATTTTAAAGGTAATCTTCGTGATTTTGCCACTACAGAACAGTTGGAAGTTCTCAATGGATTGCAACATTTGAATGCAGGTTTAATTGAACAAGGATTGACGCAGGGCGAGCGTTTTCAATTGCTAAGTCGTCGAGCGAAAAAGAGTTTAGACGTCTTGGAATCTAACCAAACTTTTCAAAAATTATTATCAACTAATAAGCCTAAGTGAAACGAATTCAATAACTTGAGCCATTATGCTTGTTCTTTTTCCTTGTAAAACATTTAAAAAATAGTCGCGTAGCGAAGGCTATGCAACGATTTTTTAAATGTTTTACAAGAAAAAATTACGGCGCATTATGGTTCAACTTATTAAATTCGTTTCACTAAGAAACTGAAAAAATAAAAGGGGACGAATTCGACTCCTTTTTGAAAATAACAAACGAAAATTACATTATGGAAACCATTCTTTTTACGAAAGAAAACGGCATCGCCACCATTACCCTCAACCGCCCAAAATCCTACAATAGCTTCACTCGCGAAATGGCTTTTGCCTGCCAAAAATGCTTGGACGACTGCGCCGCAGATGAAACCGTTCGTGTCGTCGTCATCACGGGTGAAGGCAAGGCGTTTTGTGCAGGACAAGACTTGGTAGAAGTAACCACACCCGAATTACACCCAGGATTCAAAAAGATTTTAGAAGAACATTACAGTCCAATTATTCACAAGATTAGAGGTTTGGAAAAACCCGTAATTGCTGCCGTCAATGGCGTAGCAGCAGGTGCAGGCGCGAACATCGCCTTAGCTTGCGACATCGTAGTAGCGCACGAAAAAGTGAGTTTTATTCAAGCCTTTAGTGCCATTGGCTTGATTCCAGATAGCGGCGGGACGTACTTTTTACCGCGTTTGATTGGGTTTCAAAAAGCATTAGCCTTAGCGATGTTGGCGGATAAAATTTCGGCAACCGAAGCAGAACGTATGGGCATGATTTATAAAGTTTTAAACATAGAAACCTTTGCGGAAGAAGTGCAAAAACTGGCAACCCGAATGGCGAATTTACCAACAAAAGGCTTGGCTTTAACCAAAAAAGCTTTCAATGAATCGTTGTCGAATACCTTTGAACAACAAATGGCATTAGAAACAAAACTACAAGTCGAAGCCAGCGAAACCGACGATTATTTCGAGGGCGTTGCTGCTTTTATTGAGAAAAGAAAACCGGTTTTTAAAGGGAAATAAAATAGGTATTGGTTTTTAGATGATAGGTACTGACCAACACCTAAAACCCAATACCCAAAAAAAGAAATAATGAACGCATACATCATAGACGGCATCCGAACGCCGATTGGAAATTTTACTGGAACATTATCAACTATTCGTACCGACGATTTGGGCGCAAAAGTGATTGAAGAAGTCGTCAAGCGGAATCCCAGCATTCCAAAAGACGCTTATGACGATGTGATTATGGGTTGCGCCAATCAAGCAGGTGAGGACAATCGAAATGTGGCGCGGATGTGTTCGCTACTCGCAGGTCTGCCTTGGTCAGTGCCGGGCGAAACGGTCAATCGGCTGTGTTCTTCGGGACTGTCCGCGATTATTCACGCCAATCGAGCGATAAAGGCAGGCGACGGTGACGTTTTTATTGCTGGCGGAGTGGAACATATGACACGAGGGCCATGGGTTATTTCCAAAGTGTCTAAGCCATTTGGCCGCGATGCGCAGATGCACGATTCCAGTTTTGGTTGGCGATTTGTCAACAAAAAAATGAAGGATTTGTACGGCACAGATGGTATGGGGACGACGGCGGAAAATTTGGTGGACATGTACAACATCAGCCGTGAAGACCAGGATAAATTTGCCTATTGGTCACAAATGAAGGCCGCTGCCGCGCAAAAAAGTGGACGTTTGGCAAAAGAAATTGTGTCGATTGAAATTCCGCAGCGCAAAAAAGACCCGATTATTTTTGAGGCAGATGAATTTATTAAACCAAAATCGTCGCTGGAAGTTTTGGCAAAATTGCGCCCAGCTTTCCGCAAAAAAGAAGATGGTGGAACGGTAACGGCGGGTAATGCTTCGGGCTTAAACGACGGCGCAGCAGCGACAATTATTGCTTCGGACGCAGCGGTTAAAAAATACAATTTAAAGCCAATGGCTAAAATTATCAGCTCGGCAGTCGTAGGCGTTGAACCTCGAATTATGGGCATTGGACCAGTCGAAGCTTCCAATAAAGCCTTGAAAAAAGCAGGGTTGACAATGGATGATATGGATGTGATTGAATTAAACGAAGCCTTTGCCGCACAAGCCTTGGCGTGTACTCGTGCATGGGGATTGGCAGATGATGACCCACGTTTGAATCCGAATGGTGGCGCGATTGCAATTGGGCATCCGTTGGGAGTGACGGGCGCGCGCGTGGCGTATTCGGCGGCCTTGGA
>CAYUNA010000621.1:0-3280 GCA_964445895.1 uncultured Saprospiraceae bacterium
CAGAACCATAAACTATTGATTATCAGTTCGGTAAAATTTTAAACATGCTCTAAGAACAGGTCTAGCTTTTATACGAACTGAAAACTAGACGTGCTCTAAAACTCGCCCCCTACTACAACCGTTTTCTTCTCCACCATTTTTCCTCCATCAGGCAGAAAAACTTCAATCCACAAAATGTAAATACCAATCCGTGCTTTATTTCCATCTTCGTCTGAACCATCCCATTTAAAGGTACCTTCTAAGCCGAGTAATTCATTGTTTAGAAGTCGCTTAATCACACGACCGGTTGCATCAAAGATTTGCACATTAGCAACATAACCATTTTGATCAGCTTGGTAATTGATTTGTACAAAGTCTTTATAGCCATCGCCATCAGGAGAGAAAGTACGATTGACTAAGGTAAAAAATTCATCAGTCGGTTCAGGAATCGTCGCAGGAGACTGTGAATTCATCGCTGTTGGTGTCCCAAAACCTGCCGTTCCAGCTGCCGATTGCCAATTGCCTGCATCATCTGAAAAAGCGTCAGCATTAATTCGTTCCAACGAAACACCGTCCTCATTATCCAACAACGGATGGTGCCAATCTGCCGAATAGTTGACCGAATCAATGTAAAATGTCTCCAATAAATCACCAGTGGTAATTTTAATATTACCCTCTTCATTAGCCAAGGCAGGTAACGTTTGACGCAACAACCACTGCGGATTTTCTACAGTATAGCGCTCTTGAATATCGGTAGGATCAGGCGTTAAAGTCACATAGGATTTTGGACGAAAAAGATATTCTGTTTGAATCGCAACAGCCGTTCCATCCAACGAATCATTCCCTAACTGGTCTTTCAACAGGACTGCATTCCGCAACACCAATTCCGACAAATCAAACGTTTTATCCGTTTTATTATACAATTCTAAATAATCTACACCGCCAACATCAGGGTTAAATAATATTTCATTAATAATAATATCCTGCTCGGTAATTTCTTCAGGAACAGCCACAATTGCTTCGTCAGATTCGCCTATTGCATTACCATTACAGTCCGTCAAATCATTTTTAATTTTCACTAAATAATCCACACCGACTTCCAAATCTTCCGTCAGTATTAACGTAATCCGCGTGCGGGACGGCGTATTTAAAAAGATGTTTGAAATTTGTAAACCATTGTCTAAAATGTAGGTATCGGGATTCTCTGCCGTTGCTTCGTCCATGATTTCACCAAAATACAATTTGATTTGATTTGGATTATCACGACTAACATACGCCCGCAAAAGTTCGGGACTTGTATTATCGGGAACAGGGTTGAATATTGAATTTGGTGCCCCTGGTGTTCCACCTTGAGGATTATTCGTACCGCGCCAGTTGTTTTGACCTTCGCAAATATTCAATGGACTAATGAGTTCCAAAGAATAACCACCATCCTCTTTTTCAGCGTCACCATACCAATCCAAATTATAATTAACAAAATGAATAATGTCGCCAAATTGGTCAGTTAATGTAATTTCATCTCCACCGTTAGTCAACGCAGGAAATGCACCCAAAACAATCACGTCACCAAATGCCGTCAAAGAATCCAGATTTTCATCATCTGTCACCAATACGTAACTGTCAGGCTGAAGAATATAGCTCGGCAATAATTTAGGAGTAGCTCCATTAGAAAAACCGTAATTTTCTAAATCAATCACTTTATTGCTTCGGTTGTATAATTCAATATATTCGACCTGCGGCAAACCAATCGATGGGGTTGGGTCAGCCATAATTTCATTAATCAACACATCAAATGGTTCAGCTTCATCTGGTTGAAAAAAGGAAAAAGTAGCCGTTTGCATGCCGCTAATATTATTTTCTAAATCAGCAATATTGTTCGTTGTCAAAATATAATCATCAGAATTGGGCAAAGTTTGACTTAACGACAAATGTACCAATGCTTCATTTCCTCCATCTAAAATAGCAAAAACCGGCATGCCAATTCCATTATTGATAACGTAATTAGAAATATTTTCAGCGGAAACCTCTTCTAAATTCTCACTAAATAAAATGTCAATACTTGACGGCGAGACAGGTGTTGCCGAAACCAAAACAGGTGGTTCGACATCTGGTAATAACTCTGCAATGACCACATCATCGAAGAAAAAATTATCGGTATTCGAGGACGTATATTTAGGTGTAAAACCAAAAAACAAATCGTTGCCACTGCCATAAGTATCGTCTGTGACAACAAATTCTGTATTAAAATTTGAGCCGCCAGTATAATCCGCCAAGACCGTCCAAATACCATCAATCGTCCGTTCAATCCGTACTCGTACTTCAGGACTCGCCGCGACCGCCCCTAACGTTGCTGTTCCCAAAAGCGTTTCTATCCCGCCGTCCTGCCGAAATAAATTGATGGCATCTTCCGCACCATTTTCACCCATTTGTAAAAAATAGCCGTCTGCATAAATTAGTTCAGAATCGTCAGCTTGTAAGTATATTTTTAGGTTATTATTATTTGACGGAGCAAAAGACATATCGAAATAAACTTCCCAATATAAACTATCTGGAAAATCAACTTGTGTATAAATCGTCGAATTCCCTGGTGTCGTCGCATCCAATTGTAACTGTTCGTTCGCATTAATCGTAAAACTATCTACTTGACCTTGCCAAGCCGACAAATCTCCAGAAAAATCATCCTGAAATTGTCCGACAGCCACCGATGTCATTAGACATTGTAGAAATAGTAAAAAAAATGACCGTTTACCTTTCAGAAAAAATGGCAATGTTTTGGAAAGCAACATATCTTTACGTCTTTATTTGTCAAAAAGTTTGGCAGTTAGATAATGCCCCAAAATTAGCATTTTTTACAGTTTCTTGTTTTTTTATTGGCAATTCCTTTGTTAATCATAGTTTGCTACTTAAGTAGTATGTCAATAATGTCGCTCAACATGCTACTTAAGTAGCGAGCAACGAGAGCAAAAGTTGTAAATTTTTAACTAAAGTTTACATTATTAATACACTGTAAAATAAATTATCTAAAATCTAAGAAGCGAGAAAATCCAAAGATTTTCTCGCTCCTTTAATTTCCAATTGTAAAAAAGATAAATACCGTGTAACCAAAATTTATTTGAATTTCCTCAAAGGGAGTTTGAGGGATAAAAAGCGTTTGCAAAAACGCTTTTTATCCCTCAAGACCCCCACACGCGTTGCCGCAGGTAACGCGCACTATTTTTTATTGGAGGTCGATTTTTTTTTGTTGCACGGTACTTAAATACACTGTGTAAAAAGTCATTTTGTATTTTCGAAAAATGGCTAA
>CAYUNA010000622.1:0-3279 GCA_964445895.1 uncultured Saprospiraceae bacterium
TAAATTCTAAAGCCGGAGCAAAAACCGTATTTTTTCTTTTAAAAAATATGGTTTTCGCTCCGGCTAAAAAAAAATCAGGTGGTGCGGACGGACAAAAGATGGAAAATGCATAAAATTCTATCTGATTTTTAATCAAGGCACTTATGTGCATACCGTAAATTCCAAAATCACCATAGGTTACTTACGAATAGCAAGTAATAAATAACGAATCCATTCAATTTTTAAACAACCGCATTGTCTCAATCTCTTCTCCATTTTCAATCGTCAAAAAATAAACCCCTTTTTCTAAAAAGGACACATCTATTGATAATTGATTAAATAAAATAGAAAACTCCTGTTCTAAAAATTGCCGACCAAGCACATCGTAAAGATAAATTTTCGTTCGTTCACCACTCAATAAATCACTATCAATCATCAACTGATTATCTACTGGATTTGGAAAAATCGTGATGGATTTATCCGTTAGATTTTTTATACAATCTTCGTCCAAGCCCAGGTCATATTCATAACTTTTGCGATAAATTCGAGGTAACTCATCCGAACCTGATGTTCTTAATATATCGCCACAATAATAATCAAACCGCTCTGTTATCGGCGGCTCTTGTGCATCAAAACGATAAGGAATTGTACGCCGTTGAATCACCCGATTTTGACTATCATAGATTAACGAAATTTCTTCCTTACTGATTTGTTTATTAGGATTAAAATTAGAATTTCTGGTTTTGATACGGTGAATCAATTGCCCGTGTTCATCATATTCCCAAGTTTCCGTTTCGCTATTTATAGAATTTGAAAATAGCAAATACTCTACTTTTTCTATCAATCTGCTGGCTTCATCGTATTCAAAAAAACGCTCATAATGTAGTTGCCATTCGTTATTAAAAAAGGCGTATTGTGAATCAATTTTTACTTGCCCTTCAGCATCATTGACGTAAGTGTTTTTTTTATAAATCGTATCGCCATTGGGTTGTAATGCCTTCCAAAGTCGAGCAGTGATATAGCAATTTTCATCTACTGTATATTCATAGTAATGTTGCGGATAAACACCGTGAATGCTCACAATTTCATTGTCTTCTGCGACCAAACAGCCATCGTCATTATAGTGATAAGTGTTGGTATATAAATTTTGATAATCGTCTGTTCCCGTATTGTAATTATTGATGATTTCTTTTTCCAAACGCCCATTGTTGTCATAAAAATAGTCTGCACCATTGGCATTTCCCCAATCGTTGCGACCCGTGAACCAGTGTTGGTCAAGTTCTGAAATCAGTAATTCATTGTCGTATTCATACATGGAACGTCCCGAATTTCGCCATTTGGTAGAGTCCGCAATCCAGATTTGTTCGATGGTTTCTACCAATTTTGGTTGGGCATTTGTATTGAAAAATGCACCAAAAATAAAGGTGAGAAAAATAAAGATGCGTAATTTCATAAATGCAAATATTTGATTAAAACCTGTTTCCACAACGATGCCTTTCCGTGCGCCGTTAATCTTCTTCAGGTCGATACTTCTTCTGCAACCCCATTAAAAAGTTCCGCAAAAACTGGTCTTTACACTCCCGATATTGTCGTTGTCCTGGTTTGCGAAACAGCGCACTCAACTCTGGTTTACTCACCCGAATTCGCACAATTTTGAAAATCTCCATAATATCGTCGTCGCGCATATTGAGGGCGATGCGGAGTTTTCTAAAAATCATATTGTTGGTCAATCGTTTTTCTGGTTTGGGTTGTTCGCCCTCGCGTTTGCCACGTTTGAGATTGATAAAACCATTTAAAAAGGTTGCAAACTTGATGTCGTGCAAACTTTTAAAATCTTCGTCGTCCTCTTTTTTCAACCAATTGCTGACTTCCTCGCGAGTCACTTCCAAATCCGCCAAAGCAAAAATAGCAATCACCTGAGAATCTCTCCAATCAAAGGTGTAGCGGAGGCGGCGAAAAATATCGTTGTTATTCATTTAAAACGGTTGACGGCAGACGGTAAACGGTTGACGGTGGTGACAGTCTATTGCCGTCCACCGTCCACCGTTTACCGTTCACCGTGATTAATTAACTTTTCTAAATAATGTTCGGTAATTCCGAATTCGGTTTTGAGGTCGGTTATCTTTTTCAAGGGAATTTTAGGGTTGGCAATTTCTTTCACCCGTTGCCCTACAATCATCACATTCTTTCCTGTATGGTCAGTTGAAATAAATTCAAAAACCTTCGTTTGATAGCCGTTGGCTTCCAACAGTAGGGCGCGAATCGTATCCGTCACCATCTCTGCCATCCGTTCTTTGTGGATGCCATATTGGAGAATGCTGCTTAGGTGCGTCTCGCAATTCATCTGCTTGCGAATTTGTTTGTGGCAACACGGGGCACAAATAATCAGTTCAGCATTGGCTTGAATGCCTTTAAAAATTGCGTCGTCCGTAGCCGTATCGCAGGCGTGTAGGGCAATTAAAATATCTGTTTTTGGAAGATGAAAATTACTGATATAGCCTTTTTTAAAATTCAGTCCAGCAAAGCCAACTTTCGTTGAAATACGGTTACATAAATCAATCAAATCAGGACGTACTTCTACGCCGGTTACCTGCGCTTCCTTTTTCAAAGTATTGACCAAAAAATCATACAGCGCGAACGTTAAATAACCTTTGCCACTCCCCATATCAACGACTTCGAGACTATCTTTTTCACCTACAGCCGCGTGATTGCGCAGTAGCCCTGCCATGATTTCCACAAATTTATTAATCTGTTTGTATTTGTCGCCCTTGCCTTTTTTGGGATGTCCATTGGCATCCAATACACCCAATTCTTGCAGATAGCCTGGCGTTTGAAGCAATTTTGGCTTTCCTTTATCGTGCGTTCGCTGCGGCGCAACATTGAAAGTTGGCGGTCTTTTATGAAAAGTCGCTTTCCCTTTTTTATTAATTTGTAAACCAAAATCAGCCTCGGTCGAAAACAAGCTGGCAATTTGAAACGTCTCACCCAGTAGGTTTTTAATTTCCAAAATACCATCCTCGATTGGGTAGTTTTTCGTAATGTCTTTCGTCGTGTGATTGAAAATAAACGAAAGGTGCGGCTGTTTTTTAATCATCGCCAATTTGATGCGGATTTTTTTGAGGTCACTCGCTTTTTTGTACGGTTTGGACAGCGTGATGCGTACGAAGGTATCGGCTTCGAGCGTGGTTTTGATATGTTGAAAAAATTGTTGATTGACTTCCATAGTATATATTTCAGTCGCAAAATTACAAATAAAAAAGCAACCCTTTCCTTCATCAAAAGAGTTGCTTTTGTCCTTTA
>CAYUNA010000623.1:0-3278 GCA_964445895.1 uncultured Saprospiraceae bacterium
GATATGCTGGATTTAAATTTTTTAAAATAAGCAGTTTGTCTTAGTAGTAAGTCAACTTATCATAATTAGCTTGACTTACTACTTAGGAACGCGAAGTAAATATCCTCTCAAGAATGTCAATTTATTTATTTCGCGTTCCTTATTGAAATTTTTCACTTAGACTGTTTTCAAAATTTCTAAAACTTCGTTAGTTAGGTCTGTCACTTCAATACGGGCTTTTAGGTCACGATATTCAAAAACGCCTTCTCCCATAAAAACAGCTTCGGTATAGGCCACACGGTGCTTGATTGTTGATTTAAGCATTCCGATTTCCATTTGATTTAAGGCTTCTTTAATTTCTCGATTTAGATTAATCCCATCACTGTACTCATTCATAATGAAAAAGGCCTGCATATCTTCTTTTAGCGCTTTTGCTTGGTCATATTTTTCAATAAATTTCTCCGTTGCCCAAATATCAAACCCACCTGGACGTATCGGAATTAAGACAATATCACCGAGTACCATGATTGTACTCACTAACTTTGACAATGAGGGAGTACCATCAATGATGATGATGTCATAATCTTTGTGAAGTTGCTTAATATTTTTGCGCAAAGCTTCACTTTCTGTAATGCCAACAACCGTGATATGTGGCTTGTCTTCACTTCGCATACCCGACCAATGTACAGAACTAGCATTCAAATCGGTATCGACAATGGCCACTTTGTAGCCCATATGGGCAAAACAGACAGCAATATTTTGTGAAATGGTAGACTTCCCTACTCCACCTTTAAGACTGGTAATTGAAATTATCATAATATATATTTTGTATTTTTTACAAAAAATGAATTCTCCGTAAATCTGTGTTTCTTTGAATCTTTAAAAAAAGATTTCTGCAAATCTGTATTTAAAGATTTACTTGAATACTTGTTTCCGCAAATCTGTATTTCATTGAATGCAGATTTACAAGAATAAGTTTTTCTGTTATTACAGAAGTCAGCATTTCATGTTTTCCGTAAATAAAGTATTCTTTAAATTCGTAATTACGGAAAGCATCTTTTGCAGATATACTCATTTCTGTGTCTCCGTTTTTACAGGTTTCATTTAAAACGGAAATCTGTTTTTCTGTTAATCATTAAATGATGATGCAAAGATATAAAGAAAAACAGAAATAATGAAATCTTTGAATAAAGAAATACGTTTTTCAAGAAATCATTGTTTCTGTTTATTAGTAAATCTGTATTGTCGTGTGTCATTGTTTCATTTTTAAATGAAATCATTATTTCTGTGTTTCCGTAAATAAGTTTTAATGCCTTTTCTTTTTATTAATACTGATTTACGGAAGTACGGAAGGATTGGTATTTGTCATATTTCCGTGTTTACGGAAATGCTGAATCTGTTTTTTTTTAGTATCGATTTACATATTTGTTTTACTTTTAAGCAAAAAAGTCGCTATTTTGATGTCCGTATTTACGGAAATACTGATAAAATTGAGGTGATTTTAATTAATAAATCCAGCATTTATAGGCATTTGTAATGGGAAGGAATCTGATAAAGTCTTGTGCCCGATAAATTTTACTATTCTTGAATTGGAAACAGTTTTAATATTTACTTTTTTTGTATTTTTGTAGAGAAATAAGAGCTACTTCTTTCAATTTCTCTAGTATCGTCATTTTAATTTTACTTTTATTCCTATAGGTTTTAATTATTTTTTTGCAAATGGATAGGAAACTGACCTGTTAATTTGTGTGTAAAATGGTTAATAATTTGACTGGTTTTTCAAATCAAATTTGATTAAATAGATTTAATATGAAGCGTATATTTTGCCTTGGTATCCTTTTTTTCTGTTTAAATAATCTTGGTTTTTCACAAATGTGGAATGGTATTGATACCCTATTTGGTAACGAATGGATACAATATGACCAACAATATTTTAAGATTTTAGTGGATGAAGATGGTGTCTATCGCATTGAAAAAACAGCTTTAGAAGCTTCAGGAGTACCCGTGAATGAAGTAGCTGGTTCGCAAATTCAGCTTTATTATATGGGGGAAGAAGTACCACTTTTTACCTCTAATGAAGGGAACTTAGGTGATGAAGACTACATAGAGTTTTATGGAAAAAAGAATCGGTCGGAGTTGGATTTTCACTTATTTGCCAATCCCGAAGCAGATATGATGAATCCTCGGTACAGTTTATACACCGATACTTCAGCTTATTTTTTGACTTGGAATACGAATAATTCTACCAATAGATACCTCAATACGGATAATGATTTGACGAATTTACCTGACAAAGAGACATCTTATATGGAAGAATTGTGGCTGGATTTTTCAGATAGGCACAGTAAAGAATACGGGAATCAAACGGTACGGAATTCTTATTTTGTAACCGCGGAAGGCTTTGCAACACAATACAAACTAAGCCAATCGGAAGAACTGACTCCAACAAATCCTGATTTAGAAAGTGGAATACCAGCCAATTTATATGTACGCTACGCCACCGATTATGGAGGAGGAACAAACTCTGGAAATGGTATACATAATCAAACCATAAAAATCAATGGTGAGCAAGTGGCTGTTGATCAAACTTTTAGATTTAACGTTATTGAACACGATTTTTCGATTGCCAATGCTGTATTGGAAGACCCAATTGAGATTAGTTTTGAAGGGTCGATTAGTAACCAAGATAAGCAGGCTATTGCTAATTTAAAGTTGACTTATCCAAGATTATTTAATTTTGAAAATGCGGCTTTGAAATATTTCAAAATTAATAGTTCGACAGGGGTAAGGTATTTGGAGATTGAAAACTTTGACAATAGTGGTGAAACTGTATTATATGATTTGACCAACAAAATTCGCATTATAGCTGAAGAAGAGGGTGGGGTGTTGAAAATTGCGTTACCACCGAGTGCAACCGAGCGCGAATTGGTACTGGTAAGTGCTACCGGAACAAAGTCCATAGCCGGGATTTCGTCGGTCAATTTTGTGAATTATCTCAACCATGATTCAGACTATTTTATTATCACACATCCCAAATTAAATCAGCCTGATAATCAAGGTGTAAATCAGATTGCGGAGTATGTGGATTACCGTTCGAGTACAGAAGGCGGAGAATTTACGCCTTTGGTTATTGATATAAACCAATTGTATGACCAATATAGTTATGGCATTATGCGGCATCCGATTTCAATTCGAAATTTTGCGCAGAAGTTGCGGAAGGATGAGCATTTACCAGAGTATTTTTATTTGATAGGGAAGGGTAGGGAGTATCAGACGTATCGGAAGGCGGCGGAGATAGC
>CAYUNA010000624.1:0-3276 GCA_964445895.1 uncultured Saprospiraceae bacterium
TTCCAATCTAAATTTATTTTATCCTTATAACCCCAAGCCTCTAAACTAATCGTAGAGCCTTCCCGAATCATATTGTACCAGCTTCTTTCGGATGTACTCGCCAATAATTCCAAAGCATAGTCTGCCTCGCCCGCATTATACAATCCGTCCATTAAAAATTGAGCGCCGTAAACACTACACGCCATGCCGCGAGACTTCACGTAATTCACCACCGATTCAAAATGCTCTTCCGGAACTAAACCGAACGCCAAAGGCATCATATTGGCATGTAAAGAGGCGTGGTCAGTACCGATACCGTCCACATAAATACCGCGTTCCTTATCAAACATTTGTTCGTTGACTGCTTTTTTAGCTTTAGCTGCTCTTAATTCAAAGTCTAATACTTCTTGCGTTTTGCCTAAGATTTTAGCAAACTCCGCCATGATTTTCATATTCTCATAGAAAAAAGCATTAATCACCGTGCTGTAAGGCTTAAAGACAAAACCATCACGCGCGCCTTTATTTCCACTTCTCATAAAATTCGCACTCGGCCAATCTACAATATCGGTCAATGGTTTTTTATAACCAGGTTCAAAACCAAGTTTATACATAAATTCTTCATCTACTTTGGTAGAAGTGATTAATCCGTCCTCGTTAGACAATTCATATAGTGTTTTATGCTTTAAGGGTTCGTAATAACGTTCTATCAACTCTGTATTACCCGTGTACATGTAGTCGGCATAAATGAGTAACGCCACATGCTGCTGCCACTCTGTCGGCCAAGTTGGATTTTTCATAAAATACTCAATCGTCCTTCTTCCAATGGCAAATTCTCTGTCTGTAGTGTAGTGACTTAACTGATTTAAATACGCATCAGCTTCATAAGGAATACGCTCGCGGTCACCGTCAATATACAAACCACAAAAAGTAGTTGCTTTGATAGAGTACCTGCACATGTCCCAAACTTGATTTAAAATATCGTTGTCACTATCAAAGCTACTTGCGGCATCATCCCAGTAACCCGTATGTCTCAATTGCTCAAAATCTTCCGCTTTTAAAGTCGTTTTAGCACCTTCGACTTCCGCATATCTGAAAGGTTGCAATACAGGAAAACCTTCTGGTAAAGGAATCGCTTTACTTGGACCTTTCATACGTTTATCAGGAACTGGCGCAATTTCAATCTGGTATTTTGTCTGCCCAGGCTTAACATCCACCTTGATTTCTTGATATCGAATGTTACTCTTTTCTGGAGGCGTTCGGTTCACGTTTCCTTTAGCATCAATCATCTCCCCAATTCTAAAAGTCAGCATATGCGGTTCTTTAGCCTGATAATTAAAATCTATCGTGGCAAAGGCAGCCTTACCAAAATCCATAAAATAAACATCACCTCGTTTTTCAAAATTTACGGGTTTGACCTTATCGACGAGATATTTATTTTCTGTAGAAACGATGTAGTTGTCACTTGTACCCGTAGTGAATTGTTGAGGTGCAGCATAATCGACCAGGCGATTTTCGTCATCCCAAATTCGTACTTTCCAGTAATATGTTTTTCCAACGGAAAGTGGCGTTCCACTATATTCCACATCGGTAGATTGGTTAGAACGAACTTGTCCACTATCCCAAACATCGCCATTATTGGCATCAATAATAGCTTTAGAGGAAGCGACTAAAATCTGATAAGCGGATTGAAATTTTGATTCCATCGGAACGCTCCAACCAAATTCTGGCTTGACATCCAAAATTTTAACTTCGCTTTCGGGCGCTCTAATCAATTCTACGGTTAGGTCGAAAGGCGCTTTTCTGTAAGCGTTACTGTTTTTCTTAATGAGTTCATCACATTTTGCCCGAAGTTCTGCGGCAACTTTATTGTATTTGGATTTTCCTATGAGGTTGTTAATTTCTTGTGGGTCTTTTTCTATATTGTATAATTCTTCAATAGATTTATCATTGACATATCTAAAGTATTTCCACTTTTTGGTACGGACACCTTCACTCGGAGGAATTTCGCTAAAGTCCCAGATATGTTCAATTAAAATAGTATCTCTACCTATTGATTTGGTTTCTTGTTTTACGATAGGCATTAAGCTTTTCCCTTGCCATGTTTTTGGTGGGGTAATTCCTGCAAGGTCTGCAATGGTAGAAGGCACATCAATATTTAGTGCCATATCTTTGACATCTTGATGCTTATTGACTCTTGGGTCAAAAACAATCAAAGGCACTCGGATAGAATTATCGTACATCAACCATTTACCTGCCATTTGTCGTTCGCCTAAAAAATAGCCATTGTCGCCCATGACGATGATGACGGTATTTTTATCTAAACCTTTTTCTTTTAGCTTTTCCCGTATTTTCTTTATCTCCAAATCAATTCCCGAAATCATTCGGTAATAGCCTTTCAGACTATGCTGATATTTTTCTGGTGTATCATATCGCCATGTCCAGCGCAATCTATTGAAGCCATCTCTAACTATTTTAGGTTGTGCATCAAAATACTTATCGTCTCCCAGTTCAGGTCCCGGAATAGTTGTATTTGACAACATTTTGTCAGTCGTATTTTGCCAAAAATACTGTTCTTCTGCACCGTCATGGGCATGAGGCGCACTAAAACTCAAAGACAAACAAAATGGCTTGTCATTTGAAGCATCATCAATAAAGTCTAAAGCTTTTTGTCCAGTATATCTGGTGAGGTGAACGGTATCTTTCCCGAGCGTTTTATAATAATATCCTCTTCTATCTTTGTATCTATTATTTCTATCATAAGATTCATAAACGTCGAACTGCTTCTCCAAGTCTTGATAACGCACGCCATATTTTCCAAAAAAACCAGTTTTATAACCATTGTTTTTAAGCAGCGTAGGGTAGGAGTTTGCCATGTATTCCTCTCTTACATTTCCTGTCTGGAAATTAAAATTATGCGCACGCTCATGCAATCCTGTCAAAATACTCGCTCTACTCGCCGCACAAATTGGAGTGGTGACAATGGCACTTTCAAAATACGTCCCTGACTTCGCCAGGTCATCCATTTCGGGAGTTTCTACATATTTATTACCTGCATAACCAATCGCATCAAACCGTTGGTCATCCGTTAGAATAAAAATAATATTGGGTTTATCTGCATTCGTTCGCTCTACTTGAGATAGCCCTATATTAAAGCTGTAAAGCAGGATGAATAGAATGAATAAAAGCTTATTTTTTCTCATGAAAGTTCTTTTTAATTAGGATGATTGTAAACATATATTTATCCCCTCCAAATTCTATCCTGTACTATCCTGACAACTTACAAGATAGTAGTACTTA
>CAYUNA010000625.1:0-3275 GCA_964445895.1 uncultured Saprospiraceae bacterium
TTAGCAATGCGCATTGCAAAAACCTACCAGATGTTGACTTCGGGGGTGATTTTGATGCCGAATTTTTTTAATACGGAAGCTTGAATTCGCATGGCTAAGTCCCAGATTTCTGCGCCGGTAGCCTTGTCATAATTAACCAAAACGAGGGCTTGTTTGGCATGGCTACCACAGTCGCCAATGCGTTTGCCTTTCCAGCCAGCCTGTTCGATTAGCCAGCCCGCAGGGACTTTTACTTGCCCATTGTCTAAGGGATAGGAGACGATATTTGGGAAGCGTTTTTGAATGGCTAAAAACTGGACTTTTTCAATTTCAGGATTCTTAAAAAAGCTGCCACTGTTGCCTAATTTAGCAGGGTCGGGGAGTTTGCTTTGGCGAATTTCAATGACGGCATTGCTGACATCTTTGGGAGTTGGATTGGTGATGTTTTTCTGAGTTAAAACGTTCTGAATTGCGCCGTAAGCAACACTGATTTTTGGCGTTTTAGAAAGTCGAAAAAAGACTTTAGTGATACATATCCTGCCTTTTAAATCATGTTTGAAAATGCTGTCCCGGTAACCAAATTTGCAGTCAGTTTTATTGAACTCTAACGTTGCAAGTGATTGTAAATCAACGGCTTGTAGTTTTTCGAAAACATCTTTTAATTCCACGCCGTATGCGCCAATATTTTGAATAGGTGACGCACCAACTGTACCAGGGATGAGGGATAAATTTTCAATACCTGACCAGCCGTTTTCTATTGTCCAAATCACAAACTCATGCCAGTTTTCACCTCCGCCAACTTCGATTAAAACGCTGTCTTTATCTTCCTCAACGATGCGTTTACCAGTGATTTTATTTTTAATAATTAAGCCATCTACATCTTTTCTTAAAAGTAAATTACTGCCTCCACCGAGTAGAAACACAGGGTCAGTATTTTGTTTTAAAATATCAATTAAATCCTGTTCAGAAAATATTTCTACAAATGCTTTAGCTTTGGCGTTGATGCCAAAAGTATTGTGCTTTTTTAAAGAAACGTTGTGCTTAATTTTCATTAAAATCTGATTGTTGCTTTTTGGAAAAGGATTGCAAAGCTAAATTTTTTGCCTTACAATTTTTGAAAAAAACAAAAAGAACCGTTATTTTTTTGAACAATGGTTGGACTTGACGACCTTTTATGTATAGATTTGCACTCCTATTCAAATACCCTTTTGAAAAACAAAAATAGATTTTTTATACACTGTATTTATCCATATTAGACGGTGTATTAAATGTACAGCGTTACATTTGACGTACCGCCGTTATTAATTTCGCGTTTTTTATTTTCACACAAAGAGAAACACCTATAACAAATATTAATCGACTAACAACACAAAGCAGACCTCTCATGTGTAATAAGAACTTGTTCACTTTCATCTTATGTTTGTTTGTTCAATGCTACACGTTTGGACAAATAAATTATACTGCTCACGACAATATTCCAGCGTATCAAGGCGGTTTTCATTTTGGCATCAATCCTGGGGCGCATTCAGGTTGGACAGATGACCAGCTCGGTGATATTTCTCGTGATATTGGTATCAATACCTTTCGACCAGCTTTGCCAGAATCATTTTTAGATTATTGGGGATACGACATTCGACTGGATGTTTTTCAGCATTATAGTGAAGTGGGTTTGGAAGACAACACCGTATTTATCGGCTATCCTGCATTGGAGCACCGCGAAGACACTATGCACTGTGAAGGTGCGTTTTCGGAAACTTTCGCCAATTTGTATGAACCAATTTGGGACGACGGCGCGAATGGAACACCTGTAAATGAGGAGAATTATTATGCTGTCTATTGCTATAAAATGGCACAGACTTACAAGAATCACGTCAAATTTTGGGAGATTTGGAATGAGCCGGATTTTTCGTTTACCATCAAAGCTGTCGAACCGCCTGGTACAGAGGGCAATTGGTGGGAATTCAATCCCGACCCTTGCGATCATGCGTTTCGAGCACCTATTACGCATTATGTACGGATGCTACGGATTAGTTATGAGGTGATAAAAACGGTTGACCCAACGGCATATATTTGTACCGGTGGGTTGGGGTATCCGAGTTATTTGGATGCGATTTTGCGCAATACGGATAATCCTGATAATGGATTGATTACCAGTGAGTTCGCGCATACAGGCGGAGCGTATTTTGATGTAGTCAGTTTCCATTCTTATCCGCATATTGACAATAGTTTGCGGTATTGGAACAATGACATCAATGGATTTTCCTATACCCGACATTCTGATGCGGCGGTAGATGGTTTTGTGCGTTTGAAAAAGGAATTTGAGGAAGTCGTAGAGCGATATGAATACAATGGAGTGACTTACCCTAAAAAAATGTATATGGTGACGGAGACCAATTTGCCGCGCCGCCGCTATGGAGAATCTGCGGGGTCTGATGAAATTCAGCGAAATTTTTTGACAAAAGCAGTGATGGCTTGTTATCAAGAGGACATTATTCAATTGCATCCATATAGTCTGGCAGAGTTAGAGGTGGAGACTCAAGCTCAAGACCCATTTCAAATGATGGGGATGTATGAAAAATTGACTTCACCTGACCAGCCGCAAACGGTTTTGCCATCTGGATATGCCTGGAAGACAATGGCTCACTTATTGCAAAATAAAAAATATGATGCAGCCGTGACCGCTACGATGAATTTGCCGGAAAATATCAGGGGAGGTGCATTTTTTGATGAAAATGGTGCGCAGATATTTGTGCTTTGGGCAGTAACGGAAACTGATAATTCGGAAAAAGCAAAGGCCTTTTATACATTTCCAGAGAGTTTTGGTTACGATTTTTTAGACATCAAACACTGGAATTTTACACAAACGCAGCGAAGTTCGATAGTGGCTAATAATGAATTTTTGCTTACTGGAGAGCCTGTTTTCATTGAAGAGGCAACCGTTTTTCCAGAAGATTATTTGCAGAAAGTAAGCATACAGGGTTTTCCAAATCCATTCAGAACGACCTTGGATATTGAAATTAATTTGACCAACTTTGGCGAAATCTCCTTAGAATTAGTGGATGCTCGCGGTGTGGTGACCCATACTTTTGTCAAACAAGAATTTTATGCGCCTGGCTTACATCAGTTTAATTTTTCAGCTGAAAATTTGCCAGTTGGTGTTTATTTTCTGAAATTAGCGACTGAAAATAGATTGAAAGTCCATCGACTTTTAAAATTTTAAAAACTGCTTCACTTACTATACTGTGTAAAAACTTTCTTTACGTTTTGCTCGGCGGCTAAAGCCGCCTCGCTTTCGG
>CAYUNA010000626.1:0-3271 GCA_964445895.1 uncultured Saprospiraceae bacterium
CCATTTGTAATTTGTCGCTGCGCGGTTCCTAAAAAGAAAAATACAGGAATATTAATAGAGTGAATTTCTACTCGTATTTCATCACCTATTGCCCAGGGCGAAACATCGTCATCGTCTGCTGTATCAGGGTCAGAAACGCGATTGGTGGCTTCTCGAATTGGAGGAACAAAAATCAACCCATCTACTGCTGCACCTTCTGAAAAACCAGCATCGTAGGCAATGTTGATTTCGGATGGTTTATTTAAAAAAGTATCGTTTTTAAAGGTTTTTATCCAATAAGTATCGCCTTCGCCAATAAAATCGCGTGCGAAAAACTCAGTATAAATGCCATCTGGACCAAATGTTTCATCATCCCGAAATTCGTAAGTTAATGAGTCGATTTCAGGCACACGATTCATGGTTGAAATGGAGCCGTAATTTTTACCATCTAAGGTGATTTGCAAGCCATAGTCTGTGCCGATTTCGCCCAGCGTCTCGCCTGCTGTTGGTGTCCAGGTATAGTTGCCATTTTCGGCTTCTTCAAAATCAAAAACCGTCCCTATACTGCTCGTCACTTGTACAATTGCGCCACTCAAGCCAGTGGGCAAGTTATTGTCAAAATATGGTTGAGACATCGTTAGAAAAATGGTCTGGGGTTCTGATTTATTATTCAGCCACGCATCAACGACCAATTGTTCTGTTAACGGGTCAATGTCAATGTCTATTTCATCTTCGCAGGAGGTGATGGTAAAAGCAAAGATTAATAAGTAAAAGCTATATTGTAGAAATGATTTGATAGTCATCATTATATGTTTTAATTTTATTTATTTTAAAATTCAAAATTATACGCTACTGCTGGAATGAAATTTCCAATCACTGACAACTGGTAAGCCCCTGTCGAAATTGGCGCACCCGGTGCAGTCCGATTATTATCTTGTCGCTGATAAACGGAAAACGCATTTCGGCGATTGTACAAATTATACACTGAAAACACCCAGCGTCCTTGCCAGCGGCGGTCTTTGTTTTTCTTACCTTCCAATGTTGCTGAAACGTCCATTCGGTGATAGTCAGGAATGCGAGCATTGTTCCGCGTTTCTTCGGAATTGTGCGGTATAAAATAACCTTGTTGGTAATATCCACCATTCGCAAACGTCGTTGGTGTACCTGAAATATAAGCGAAATTGGCTGAGAAAGACCACCGTTTTTTCGTTTGATAAAAAGCAGTAATACTTAAATTATGCGTTTGGTCAAATCTGGATGGGTACCAATTATCTTTATTAATGCCATCGACTTGCAATTCCGTTCGCGCTAGTGTGTAACTCACCCAACCCGTAAATGCACCCTTACTTTTTTTGAATTGCAACTCCAAACCATACGCCCGACCATCTCCGGCGAGTACATCACCTTCCAAAAATTCATTCAACAATAAGTCTGGATTTGGATTAACAATATAGTCCAACAAATTATCCATTTTTTTATAATAAACCTCTGCCGATAGCTCGTAATTGTTGTCCTTAAAATTTTGAAAATAACCAACAGCATACTGATTAGCAGTCTGTGGTTTGATATTATTGGTACTCGGTGTCCACACGTCTACAGGCGTAGAAGCGGTAGTGTTGGATACTAAATGAATGTACTGTGCCGTCCGCATATAGCTGGCTTTCAATGATTTGTCTTCGTCAATTTGGTATTTTAGTGCCAAACGTGGCTCTAAATTATAATAAGTCTCAATAGATTCCCATTGGTCAAAACTTTCAAAACCAGTCACTGGACGTCGAGTACCCGCAGGGGCATCACCAAAAGTATAGGCGTTGCCTTTTCCAGTATAATTAAAATGAGAAAGACGTAGACCGTAGTTGGTTTCAAAACGACCAAATTTTAGCTCATTTTCAGCATAAATGGCACCTTCAATGGCATATTGTTTATCCAAACTAATGTCTGTTGTTTCTCCTTCACTCACGCCGACTGCATTGCCTGGCTCAAATTCATAAATAATGCCCTGACCACCAAAACGCACGATGTTGTTCGGGGTGATATAATAAGCAAATTCAGGTTTGGCACTATAATTAATGATTTTCGCATTCCAGTCAAAACGGTTAACTGCATCCGACCCAAAAGAAATTTGATAATCGTAATTGCTATAAAATACCGTGAAATTAGAAAACAGTTTTTCACTAAATAAGTGATTCCAACGGGCCGAAGCCGTACCATTTCCCCAATTAAAACCAGCATCGTCACCAAACCCAAAGTTGTCGCGCCCTAAATAACCCGACAAGAAAATTCTATTTTTCTCATTGATGTTGTAATTGGTTTTGACGGTTAGATCATAAAAATTAAGTACTGTTCCTTCAAGACCATCATTCAAGAATGGTTTTGCCAATACATCGATATAAGACCGTCGTCCCGCTACGATAAATGATGCTTTATCTTTAATAATCGGCGCTTCGACAGACAATCGGCTAAAAATGGTTCCGATACCTCCTGTCAACGCCAATTTTTTATTGTTGCCTTCTTTCATCCGCACATCCAAAATTGAGGACAATCGACCGCCAAATCGAGAAGGAATTCCACCTTTATACAACTGCACGTCCTTTACTGCATCAGGATTAAAAACGGAAAAGAAACCAAATAAATGTGAAGAATTATAAACTGGAGCTTCATCCAACAATACCAGATTTTGGTCAATACTACCACCTCGAACATTGAATCCTGTCGCGCCTTCACCAACCGTACTCACACCTGGCAATAGTTGTAGACTTCGAATAATTTCAACCTCTCCAAGCAACGAAGGAATTTTTTTAATGGTCGCCACATCGAGTTTATTGACACTCATTTGAAGGTCAGAAACGTTCTTATCTTCTGCCTCGGAGGTGACGACGACTTCGACTAAATTTTCAATATCTTCGCCCATTTCCACATCCATTTTGATGTTTTTTGTGAGGTCGATGGTCTCTGTTTTATTCGCAAATCCGATATATCCAAAATCAACGGTATAGGTGCCAGAAGGAATTGAAATTGAGTAGAAACCGTATTCATTAGAGGTTGTTCCTGTTCCTAATTCTTTAATAAAAACGGATGCACCAATGAGTGTTTCACCAGTTTCGCCATCTTTGATATAGCCATTGAGGGTAAATTTTTCCTGTGAAAATGCAGTGATGGACAGCCCACAGAATAGCAGCAGCCAAGTGCATTTTTTTAGTAGATTATTTTTCATGATTGTAACAATTGATATGAGCGGTATGGGAGTCCTCTTGAAGACTTCCATTTTTAAGGTGATAAAATTAAAAAAAAA
>CAYUNA010000627.1:0-3271 GCA_964445895.1 uncultured Saprospiraceae bacterium
AAAAAACCCTTGCAAATCATTGACTTACAAGGGTTTAAGCTACGCTTTGTAGCGGCGGCAGGACTTGAACCTGCGACCTTCGGGTTATGAGCCCGACGAGCTACCAACTGCTCCACACCGCGATATAAATTCGGTCAAACTCAATCGTTTGCCGTTAGCGAGCGCAAAAGTAATCTTTTTTATCTATTGATGCAACTTATTTTAAAATTTATTTTAAAAAGAATACTAAAATTAGTCTACAATGCTTTTGAAATATAGATATTTGCCCCATGAGATTTTTTGTTGAATTGGCTTATAATGGAACTCCTTTTTCTGGTTGGCAACGACAACCCAACGCGACAACGGTACAATCAACGCTGGAGGATGCATTTTCGATGATTCTACGCGCTCCAACTCAAATAACAGGCTGTGGACGTACGGATACAGGGGTGCATGCCAAGCAATATTTTATGCATTTTGATTTCGCAGAAGATCTACCAAAACATTTTTTAGACCGGTTAAATAAAGTATTACCAGCAGAAATTGCTATTCAACGTATTTTTAAAGTTGAAAATGATGCCCATGCCCGCTTCGATGCTTACCATAGAAGTTATGAATATCACCTTGTTTTGCATAAAAACCCTTTTGAAAAAGAAACGGCTTATCACTTTCCTTTTGAACAATCGCTGAATTTTGATAAAATGAATGAAGCTGCCAATTTGCTGATGAATTACGATGAGTTTTTCCCTTTTTGTAAAACCAATACCGACGTCAAAACGATGATTTGTGACTTGAAACGCTCAGAATGGGTTATTGATGAAAAGACAGGAAAATTAATTTATCACGTATCCGCCAATCGCTTTTTGCGCGGTATGATTCGGTTGATTGTGGGTATGTGCCTGAATGCGGGGACAGGAAAAGTGAAATTATCGACAGTTCAAGAGGCTATGGAACAGCAAATTCGATTGGAAAAAAGTTGGAGTGTGCCGCCGCAGGGGTTGTTTTTGTGTGATATTCGATATCCGTTTGTTTAGGGTATAAAAACATGGTGATTTTAAAAATCACCATGTTTTAACAATTATTCGTCTTTTAATAAAAACGCTTCCCCGCCTTCGCCATTTCCTGCAACATCGAATGTGGCGTATATTTCTCTCCATATTTTGACTTCAAATCTTCCATAATCGCTACTACTTTATCTATTCCCAATTGGTCCATATATCGAAACGGGCCGCCAGTAAATGGCAAAAATCCAATACCAAATACCGCCCCAATATCGCCATCTTTCACATCCTTGATAATGCCCTCGTCCAAACACATCACCGCTTCGTTTAGCATCAACATCAATGCACGATTTTGGACATCTTCGAGCGGTAAATTTTTATCCCCATTGCCTGCAAAAAATTCGTAAGCCGATTTATCAATGTCCTGCTTTTTGCTTTTATCATCATAGGTAAAGAAACCTTTTTTATTTTTTCGTCCCAATCGCCCTGATTCAAACATTTTAACAACGGCGTAACTCATTTTAAAACCTGGCCGATTGGCAATCATTTTTTCAGAACTTCCGACTACATGCGCTGCAATATCTAATCCCACCTGGTCAAATAAAGTAATTGGGCCCACTGGAAAACCTTTTTTCAATAACGCCTTATCTATAAAATCCAATGCTACCCCCTCGTCTGCCATGACCAAACATTCATTCATATATGGACCTAAAATTCGATTGACATAAAAACCAGGTGCATCTTTAACAACAATACAGGTTTTGCCTTGCTTTACCCCAAAATCATAGCACGACGCAATCACCCAATCTGCGGTTTTGTCCGTTTCTACAATTTCCAAAAGAGGCATTTTGGGCACAGGTGAAAAATAGTGCATGCCCACCACATTTTCGGGCTTGGCAGCATAAGTGCTCATTTCGGCAACAGACAAAGAAGAGGTATTGCTGGCAATAATGACATCTTCACGACCATGTTTTTGAATGTCTTCAATGATTATTTTCTTTAATTTCATCGTCTCCAAAACCGCCTCAATAACCATCTCTGGTTGGTCAAAATTTTCGTAAGTCAATTGTCCTCTAATGTGCCCAAATGTTTCTTCTGCTTCTGCTTTTGTAATGGACTTTCGTTTCAACTTTTTAGCAATTCCTTTCCAAATCTGTTGCTCTGCTGCTGTTATCATTTCAGGTTTAATATCTTTTAGCAAAACATCAAACCCTTTATTGGCAGTAACTTCCGCAATGCCCGCTCCCATGAATCCTGCGCCAATCATTCCCAGTGTTTTGATGGGTTTGACCAAATCAGACATTGGATTTTTCTTTTTTTCATTGGATAAAAAGAACAGCGAGCGCAATGCCTCACTCTCTGGCGTTAACATCAGTTTTTCAAAATATTCCAACTCTTTTTCATAGCCTGCCTGAACACCTTTTTTGTAGCCTGTTTCAACGGTATCTAAGATGGCAGGAATAGCAGGATAATTTCCTTGCGACTGCTTCATCGCCATTTTTCGGGCTTGTTTGAAAACGATATTTCGACCAATGGATGTATCTTCTAAAAATTTATTGACTATCGTTTTTTTCGGAGACTTAGGCTTCCACGTCCCTGCCAACATCCTTTTTGCCAACATTTTGGCAGCTTGATGCAGTTTATGATGGTTGGTAATTTCATCTACCAAGCCCAATTTTTTAGCGGGGTAAGCATATAAATTGCTACCTGTTAGCATCATATTCAGTGCTTTTTGCAGACCGATTTTTCGAGGCAATCGCTGCGTACCACCACCACCGGGCAATAAGCCCAATTTAACTTCAGGCAAAGCAAATTTAGTACGTGGATCATCCGAGCAAATAATGGCATGACACGCCAATGACAACTCTGTCCCCAAGCCAAATGCTGTACCATGAACGGCTGCAATTACTGGTTTTTTACCTTTTTCTAAACGCGCCAGACCTTCCAATCCTTTTCGTTGAATGGGTTCAAAATCGCCTTGTTTTTCAATAGAAAACGACTTAATATCTGCGCCCCCCATAAAGTCTTTCTTTCGACTAATGATAATGGCAGCTTTTACAGAATCATCATTTTCTATCTGATGAAATGCTTGATCAAAAATATCCATCACATCGGGAGATACCACATTCATTTTTTCATGTTTGTGGTCCATCCAAAAGGTGGCGATACCGTCTTCGATTTCTATGGTAATAAAGTCTTCCTGGCGCATATTTACTTGTATATTTAGTATTGTTGGTAAATTCCTTGTAGCATGAATACAGTGTGTAAAAACTTTCTTTACGTTTTGCTCG
>CAYUNA010000628.1:0-3268 GCA_964445895.1 uncultured Saprospiraceae bacterium
TTCTACCAATAGTTTAGTCGCTATGCGCCTTTTAGTTTTTATGAGAAAGCCCTTTTTCGCGTTACTAAGATGCCTTTTTTCTTAAATTTTTTAAACTCAAAAATTATGGGCGGCGACTGGAAAGATTTCTTCCGGGCAATTCAACAAAATGATTTAGAATTGGTCAAGTATTACATCAGAATGGGCATCGACCCCAACTATCAACATCCCGAATACATGACGGCACCACTCATGGAATGCATTCGTTTTGACCGAATAGACATTGCAGAATTTTTATTAGAAAATGGCACTGACCCTGCCGCAAAAGAACACGCTGGAACAACGACAGCTATGAGTATTGCGCAAATGAATGGCAATCAAGCGGCGATTGAATTATTAAACAGATATTTAAATGACTGATATGTGTTCCGCGTTTTTTGAAGCTCGAAAAACACAATGCGCTTTGCCTGCGGCAAAGCGGGGATTGGTATTAAGGGGCAGAAATGAGTTTTACAAACTCATTTCTGCCCCTTAAAATCCCTTTGTGAGAAAACCAAAGAAACTTTTGTTACACTGTACTCATCTAATCCATACCTTATGAATTATATCAACCTTTCTACTGAAAAATTAGATACCAGCCCTACGGCACAATATCCGAGTTATCTGAACATTAGAGATGAAAATGCAACGGGCGCGATGTTGCTTGAGTTTTTAGATATTGGTACAGACAATCACACGATTTCAAATGTTACCATTATTTCAAAACAACTTAAAAGTTTACCAAGGGGCGTTTTTAAATACCTAAAAGCGTTGAAAAATCTTCAGTTCTATCAATGTGAAATGTTAGAAGAAATTGAAGAAATTCCCGAAGTAACTGAAGCACTTTCTTTGTCAATTATGGGTTGTCCAAAAGTGGTTCATTTACCGAATTCAGTATGGAACAATCCAAATTTGAAGAGCCTTCGGTTAGATAATTTACCATTATTACAAATCCCGAAAGCAGCAAAAAAAGGACGCAATATTTTAGAAAAAAGCATTAAGTTTTTCCAACAAAACATTGGACAATCTGCGGAATCGGATACCATGAAAAGCTGGCATTGGCCGAAGATGACTTCTTTGTCTTTGTTGAATGTACCCATCCAAACATTGCCAGCTATTCATGCCGAACTGTTGCGCGGTTTTTCTATTAAAAGTGATGATTTTGTAGGGTTTGATGCACAACAGCCAGATTTGCCAAAACTGGACAAATTGCATATTAAGAGTAAGGTTTTTAACGACATCAGCAGTCTAAAAATGGCAAAAAAATTGCAATTTTTAGAACTGCATGACATTAAAGCAACACTGGATTGGTCAGCATTATTGGTAGATGCTTTTACTACTTTTTTGACGCTGAAAAATTGTAGCGCTTTTACTATTTCTAAAATGGTCGAACCTAATTCAAAAATTAGAATCCTTCGTTTAGAAAATTGTGAGGTTACGACCTTGCCTTCATTTATAGGTAAATGTCGAGGATTGAATCAGTTTTCGTTAATCAATTGTCCAATTTCTACCTTGCCAGATGGGTTGGCTGAGAAAAAGCAGATGTATGAAATTCGATTGTCTCATTGTCGTTTTAATGAGATTCCACCCGTTATTTTTAAAACACCAATCGAATTCTTTTCTCTATACAACAATCAAGTGCCTTTAAATGCATTTCCAAAAGATTGGTCTGGGTTAAAAAAACTGATACGATTAGACCTTAGTAATAATAACCACACATTTACAGATTTAGATTTTTTGGATGATTTGCCAAAACTCACTTCACTTGATATTAATGGAAATACCCTGAAGAATCGATACAGCCTTTTGCGAAAAAAGAAGTTGCCTTTAGAAAAGCAGTCTTATTCGATTTTTAAAAACTGCAAATACACCAAAAGAAAGGAAATCGTTGCTGCTTGTCGCGCTTTAGCGAATGCCCCGATAACAGAGGCTGACCAGCGTTATTTTTTAGATGAAATTTGGAAAATTAAGCGAATGAGCGATTTTCCAAATCCATCAAATGAGTTGTTGTTAAAAGGGCTTTGTGTGGCTTGGACGCCGATGAATACTTATTTTAAAGAGATTTTGGCTACTCGAATTAAAGAACACAATCAACAACAATTGACATTTTCAGCAGATTCAGTGGTTTGTACAATTGGAAAGTTAACGTTGAAAAAAGCGGAATTGAGAACGCAAATTGAGGATTTGAACGCGACTTATACCCCCAAATTTTCCTCTAAAGTCACGCACGTTATTTTAGGAAAGCATCCCAAGCAATTTGATTTGTTTGATTATAAAGATTTGCATATTTGTACAGAACAGCAGTTTCAAAGCTATGTTGCTAAGCAAAATCCATCATTTTTAGAAGATTCAACGGAGGGGGAAGAAAATTTGATGATACAAAATCTATACTTATTACTGCAAAATCCTGACCCGGCAAATTTTGATATTGCTTTGGCTATTTTAAAAAATGGAGGTGTCCCCAATGGCATGCTGGAAGACTTGTTGATTCTACAAAAAACGCACGAATCGGCGGCTGTTCGAGGAAAACTCAGGGACTTATTGAAATTATATGGTCCAGAAGAATGGCAACCTATTTTGCAAGACCGCCACAACTTTTACAAATTAGCACAGGGCAAGGAACAAGAATGGGTAGTCACCAAAAAGTTGCGTAAAATTGCGGTGCAAACTGCGCCAAAGTATGCTGTCATGTTGTCCATTTTATTGTATAAAAAATTTGGTAAAGGGCTGCGTTACGCACTACTGCAACAAGGGAAAGTTGAAGCTGACTTATATGAAAACATCATTAACGATTTGGTTAACGATGGCACGTTAGATTGGTCAAAAGCGATTGGAAAGCGTCAAAATGAACAACTCAATTATGCCGGCGAATATGCGCACAGCTATTACACATCTGTCGCAAAAATACCCACTAAATTATTAGCAAACACTCTGGTTTCTACCATTAACTTTGAGGACTGTGGTTTGAAGAAATTACCGAAAGAAGTTTTTGCATTTACTCAATTGACCACACTACATTTATCAAAAAACCAATTGACGGAATTGCCAGATGAGGTAAAAAATTTAGTTCACTTAACGCATTTGGATTTGTCAGATAATCAATTTTTGACCTGTCCGTCCGTTATTTTTCAATTAAAGCAGTTGCAATATTTAAAACTATCTGGCAATGCTTTTATTTTGGATAACAAACAATTGGCTGCAAAAATAAAGTTGGCATTGCCAGATTGTAGCCTTGTAATTGAGTGATTTA
>CAYUNA010000629.1:0-3254 GCA_964445895.1 uncultured Saprospiraceae bacterium
AGCAATACAAAAGTTAAGATTTTTTACCGAAAAAAATAAAACATTTTCTAATTTTACGGCAGCTTCATTATTATCGCACATATTTTATCTTGCTAAGTAATTAGCAGCATTTTTCACTACTCCAACATGAATAAGATTTCTAGAGAAAACCCGTATGTTGAGCAATACGATTTAGACAATTGTGATAAAGAGCCAATTCACTTAATTCAGACCGTACAAAGTTTTGCAGGTCTCGTTGCTGTGGATGTTGACACTTGGACAGTCTCACAAGTTTCAAGTAATATCAGTGATTTCATTGAATATACGCCGAACGACTTATTACAACAACCAATTACCAATTTTCTTCCAATTTTCATTTGTGATTTATTAAAAAAAGGACATGAAAAAGATGATTTTTCAGAAATAAATCCTATCAACATCAATAATGAAAAAACAGGTAACAAGAATATGGTTTTCCACACCTATTCTACTGACAGTCAAATCACTATACAAGTCGAAAGAGACCCTAATATAAAGCTAAATCTGGGCTTTTTAACTAAAATTGACAATGCCATTCAGACTATTCAGAAAGCCAGTTCACAATTAAAACTGCCGCTTTTAAATTTAGTCACCGAAGAAGTCAAAATTGTCACAGGATACGACCGGGTAATGATGTATAAATTTGATGAGGACTATAATGGTCAAGTCATTGCCGAATCAAAAGAAGATAATTTAGAACCGTTTTTGAATATCTGCTACCCTGCTACAGATATTCCCAAGCAAGCCCGAAAGTTATTTTTATCCAACCGAATCCGAATGTTGATAGACGTAGATGATGACCTTGCATTTATTGTTCCACCAAGACATCCAAAAACAAAAGAGCCACTAAATGTGGGGCAATGTGCAGCACGCGGTGTTTCACCGATTCATCTTGAATATTTGCGAAATATGGGCGTCAAAGCGACATTAAGTGTAGCAATTATCGAAAATGAACGATTGTGGGGACTCATCGCCTGTCATCATTATTCAGACAAAAAAGTACTGGACTATCGAACCCGTAATTTGATTGGATTTTTCGGACATATTTTATCAGGACACCTTTCTTATACTCGCAATAATTTATACCGTGAAGATTTATTAAAAAATAATGTAATTCAAAAAAAATTAGTCGCTCAAATCAACGAAAAGCAAAATATTCTTGCTGGATTGATGAATTCTCCACTTACTCTAACTGACTTTATCCCGTCAATAGGAGCAGCGATTGTTTTTGAAAATGAAATTAGAGTAGTTGGAGAGACACCTAATGTAAAGGGAATAAAACATTTGGTGCAAAAACTGGTAGAGAAACCAGAGCATTCACTCTTTCATACAACCTCTATTGCCGAAGTTTGGCCAAATTCTCCGATTGATACCGAAAAATTTGCGGGGTTATTAGCCGTTCGTTTGTCTCAAACGCCTCCTGAATACATGATTTGGTTTAGGTCACAACAGGTAAAAGAAATATCATGGGGTGGCAATCCGACTAAGGCTATTATAAGCACAGAGAAAGGAACTCGACTGTCTCCTCGCAAGTCTTTTGAAAAGTGGCAAGAAGTGATTAAAGGTACATCTAGTCCGTGGTCAGATAGTGAAAAAGATGCAGTTTTATTGTTGCGTAATGATTTGAAAGACATCGTTTTTACGCGGATTGATGAGTTAAAAAAGCTACACAATGACCTCAAAGCTTCCTATGAAGAATTAGAAACTTTTAGCTATACGATTAGTCACGACTTGAGGTCTCCACTGCGAATTATCGAAGGCTATAGCCAAATTTTATTAGAAGATTATCAAGACAACCTAGATGATTATGGCATAGAAATACTTCATTCTATTACTGATAATATTAATAATATGAATCAGTTTATGAACGATATTTTAGAATTGTCTAAGTTGGCTAAAAATATGCTCAACAAGCGGGCAGTCAATATGCACAAACTATTGCATGCCCCAATGACAGATTTGGCAACTTATAAAAACGCTAATCCTGCTACTGTTATTGAAATAGCAGATGACCTCCCCGACATCTACGGTGACCCAACTATGGTCAAACAAGTTTTTCGGAATCTTATTGAAAATGCAGTAAAATATAGTAGAACAAAACCAAAGCCTATCATTCAAATTAAAGGAGAGGTATCTGGCAAATATGTTACCTATACTGTTCAGGACAATGGAATCGGATTTGAAGAAAAAGACATCGAAAAGATATTCGAAGCCTTCAATCGTTTGGCTACCGATGACAAATTTGAAGGGACAGGTGTTGGACTATCCATTGTTAAACGAATTGTGAATCGGCATCTTGGCAAAATTACGGTAAAAAGTACTCCCAACGAAGGCGCTTTATTTAAAGTCTCTTTTCCAATAAAACGATAATTTGCGAAGGACATTCTTTTGAAAAAAAACATTATAAACGCGAATTAAATAAACTTCGGTTCTTGAACCAGCAGATTTTGGTTTCATTTTGTGCTTTGAAAGTCAGATTTATGTTGATATAATGAAAAGTCAGATTTTCTATTCCTTTATAAAATAATTGGCAAAACCGCTTGGCAAGTCTTGTCTCCGCTCTAACTCCTCAAAGTACCTTTTATCATAATACAACCGGAATCCTTTTTGAATACACATATAGTCCGTAGAAACCTCGTTTTCATCAGGGAAAACAGACCGAAAAACGCCTTTTTCCTTTATTGCAAGTAATGCTTTTTCCAATCGACTGGCATTAAAAACAGCTCGGTCTATATCTATAAAATTAGTCGCTGGCAAATAAGGTATGGACCAAAAATCACTGTCAATATTAGCGGGCATCCAAACGTCTGTAACTGTTTCAATCGTCATCAAATCCAATTCACTTTCATACAAAATCGTAAACGCTGGATTTATCCATTGATACTCGTGGTCTTTTTTTACCAAAGCCTTGCCTT
This sequence comes from uncultured Saprospiraceae bacterium, assembly GCA_964445895.1. Lineage (GTDB taxonomy): Bacteria > Bacteroidota > Bacteroidia > Chitinophagales > Saprospiraceae > CAYUNA01. The sequence goes on from CAYUNA010000629.1 coordinate 2,934, forward strand.
CAATAAAAAACGCGGCAAATTCTTTAGCAGGATGAAACTGGATGACTTTCTTGATTTCTGCGATAATTTCTGATGGTGATTTAGCTTCTACGTCAATGCTCAATTTGTCAAAAATTAACCATTGACTCAAAAATAATTTATGCTCCTGCAAACATTCCAGAGCTATCACAAGGTTGTGAAATCGGGCTTCCAGTGAATTGATAAATATTTGTTTGTCAAAATCTAAAAATTCTTGATGAGTCATTTCTGATTGAACGCCCTGGAATGCCCAGCCAGCAAATCCATCAATATCCATTTTTGCCATGCTACTGTTTCGTTTTA
>CAYUNA010000630.1:0-3250 GCA_964445895.1 uncultured Saprospiraceae bacterium
ACACTGTATGGAGTGAATTTGGAAATGGAAAGGTAAAACATTCGACGCATATTTTAACCAATGATGAAAGATGAATTTTAAATGATGAATAATTAACTGATGTTTCCTATGACCACATAGAGGCTAACGAGTGAAAACCTCCTCAAATTCCACAAAACAAATTATCTTTTATTATCATCTATTACCATGATGATAATCAGTTAGTTTTATGATAAACATCATTTTTTTAAGTTTACTTGTGCTTTACCTTTGTGCTATAATTTAAAAAAAAGTAAAGGAATTTACAAAAGCGTAATTTTACTTTTTGATACGAAGTGTCTAGTGCTTCAAGTTTCGAGAGAGAATAAGGAAAAAAACAACTAAACATACGATGTTAATAAGTTTTTGGAAGAACGGTCAGGGTATTAACTAACCAGAATACAATCGTGCGAACTATGAACAAATAGCGCGTCCAAATCTGACTGTTCTTCACTTTTTACACGAAAGGTAAAATGTTTTTATCTGGTTTTTGGGAAGTTTTTGCAGGTATTTTATCGAATACCTACTCTTTCGAAAGACATTAGAGCAACTTTAAACTTGCTCAACTTCATTCATAAAGTCTATTGCAACAACTGTTAAGAAAAGGCAAATAACATATGAATAAGCGACTTATTAGGGTTAAAGAGTTAGTAATAAATAAAAAAATAAGCCAAAAAAAATAGCCAAACAAAAAAAAGAAATTGAGCGATTATAAAAATGTTTTCATTTGGTTTTTTGGGGTTTAGGAGGTATCCTGCGGGATGCCTCCTTTTTTTTTTGTAAAAAATCAAGAATCCGATTCTTAGGAACGCGAAATAAAAAAAATCCTCTGTGAAACGAATTCACAGAGGATTTAGGATAATTAGCTGTTTTCTAAAAATCAACTAATTAGTAAGCAAATTAGATTTGCAATTAGTGCTGAACTGTAAATTTAATTGTTCGAGAACCATCTGCAGTTACCAATCGTGCCATATAAATACCATTCGGGTAGCTTGAAACATCAAAGTTGTAAGTCCCGTTTGCTAAGTTATCGTATTCTTTTACCTGCATGATTTTTCCAGTCATATCCATCATCAAGATATTAGCCAACCCAGTATTTTCTAAGTTGATATCCAAAGCAATATTTTCGCTTGTTGGATTTGGGAACAAAGTCATTGACTCTGCTGGTAATGGAGTATCTTCAGCAGATACAAGTCCACGAGTAGTCAAACGAACTGTAGCCGCATTGTCTTCACCAAAACCACCCAAGAACCACTGAGTTGTAAAAAGAATAGTAGAAATCTGGAAGTAATCAATGTCATCAGCAACACCCTGAAAGATTACGTTATTCTCTCCTGCATATTGCAAAGCTGCAATATAACGAGTACCTGGCTCGATAGCGATTGCCTCTCCGTCAAAGTCCAATAATTCAACAGTTTGCAAAGCAAAGTTGTCACCTTCAAATACGTGAGGAACAAATGCCAATAAGTCCAATCCTTCGTTTGTTGTTAAATCAGCATTTACATCAAAAGAATTCCAACCTGCATCAACCTCATCATTATTAACTCTCGCCAAGATGATTGTTGCTTCTTTACCTGCCAATGGTGCATCAGCTGCATTTACAGCTGCATTGAAAATAATGTTATTGAAGAAACGAGTTTCAGGCATCAAGTTAGAACTTGAAGTATAAACATTACCCATTAAGTAGTCACCTCCATTACCTGGACGGCTACCTGTAGTTGTTGCGTTGTCTTTAGACCATAAATCTTCTGTTACTAAGAACAATTCAGTTCCACTGTTGTCTCCTGGATTAGGATCAATTTGGTCAGCAGTTACATCATAGTTAAAGTTATAAACACCTAATTCTAAAGCATCTGGAGAGAAAGAATTGTCAAAAAGGAAGTTTACTGTAGAATCTGCAGGTACAACGTCCATTGTTGATACATCTGTAAATAATACAGTACCATCTTCAGCAGTAATCGTTCCCGTTACAGTTACGTTAGTCAATTCGCCTCCACCAGTATTAGCTACATCTGCATCGAATATCATTGTATCCGTAGCGATTTGCAAAATAGGTTGTGCGAAACTTGCAGGAGAGTAAAAGAAATCACCCAAAGCAAAATCAACAGAAGGTGTTACGTCTGAATCAAACAAACCGATGTCATCAATTTTCCATGCGTACTCCCATTCTCCTTGCCATCGAAACTGAATCCAAACTTCTGGTTGCATTGCTGCTTCCGGCAACTCCAATGTTACGATTGATGCTGGAGTCACTTCTTGTTGACCTACATCTGCAAACACAGTATAATAAGTAAACACCATACCATCTGTACTTACTCCAACAGACGCAGTTGGTCCGTAAAAGTGAGCGTACTGAGCTTCGAACTGCAAGAATACCTGAGGTGCAGCAGAACAGTCAATTGGTGCAGCAGTTGTTACCTGTGCATCGTGTGGGTTAGCTTCTCCATTCGCGTCAGAGTTGAAAAGCATGAAACCATTAGCTGCAGAAGTTGCTGCAAAATCTGGCTCAGGAAGTCCTGTCACTGCTGCAACGTTGTCACTCCACATCCAAACTTCCATACCTTCGTTGGTTCCACCGTTGACCCAATCCGTGTCAAAAGCAGCCATATCGCTAAAATCGTAAGACCAGATTTCGTTTTGAGCGGTCATGTTGGTCATTCCAACCATTGTCATAGCTAGTAAAAAAGCAAAAACATTCTTTGTAAAATACTTCATAGAAATGAAATTTAGTTTTTAAAAAAATTTAGTCAATTAATCAGGGAGTGCCTTCTTTTAAAATTATAAAAATTCATTATTAACGGCAGCAATTTTATTTTTAGAGAATAAGAGGATGATTTTAAAAATACATCAATTGCTGTTCAGAGTTTGTCTAAATTTAGACGGCGTCTTAATAAACTTTGTTAATTTATCAAATTGGTTGTCCCAGTTCTTAGGTTTTTTGTTGTCTGTTTTTTTTTATTATAAAGGTTATTCCAATTTTTTTTGGATAATCTCTAAGTAATGACCAATTAATTAACTAAACAGTCAATTAATTGGTCATTCCTAATCAAATGCAAATATCAGAATTTTTCAAGATTTTATTCCTTTTTTTTATAATAAGTAATGTCTGTTGCCCCACAAATTTGTAATATTATTTATTTAGCAATGGGGAATGGGCAATTAGCAATGTGCAATGGGGTTTAATGTGTTTGATAAGGGCTTTCTCATAAAAACTAAAAGGCGCATAGCGACT
>CAYUNA010000631.1:0-3246 GCA_964445895.1 uncultured Saprospiraceae bacterium
ATACGGTGGAGAACAATTTTGGGATTTCGCTGTATTTGTTCTTTTTGTTGATGGGGGTAAATTATTTGAATAAAAAATAACCGAAGGGTAACAAGTCTAATTTAAATATTTCTTCGCTCTGTCGTTCATAAATTAACTGTTTTGTAGCTTCCAAACTTTTTTTTAAATAGGGGTTTTTGATTGCCGCATAATTTGAAATCAAATCTACTTTTCGAGCAAAAAGGTCTTCCAAAGCACTCCATAACTTAATCAAGTTTCCTCCTGCTTGCAACGGCGGCATAGATTCTAATTCTACAATTAAATCAATATCACTCGTTTCAGGATTAAATCGGTCTGTCACGACTGACCCGAAAGCATATAGTTTTTCTACACCGTACTTTTCGCAAAGCGCAGTTAATTCCTTGAAATGCTGTTTTATTATTTTTGGTGGATTCATCTTTGTCGCTTTTTTTATCAAAGTTACAAAAATAAACCGAATTTTGTGTCGAAAGGTTTCACTTACGGTAGTTGATGATAGAATGCAAAAGTCCTAAAAATACAAAAATCTCTAAGATTTTTGTATTTTCAAAATTGAACTTCTCGCCAATTTGCCACCTTTCATAAATACCACATAATTCCCTTTTTTTCAAACAGCAAATACCTATATGACCTTTTATCAATCATTCAAAAACAAAACAAAAAACTTTCTCAAAACCCGCACACCTTTCTTAGTTGAAAAAACGCGTCCAATGCGACAACGTTGGGCTAATTTTAAGTCTGAAAAACCACGACTTGCTTTAGCCATAAAAATCAGTAGTGTACTTGCATTTTTAGCATTTTCATTTGTATTTTCCTTAGTTTTATTGACTTACTCAGGTGCATTTGGTAAACTTCCAACTTATACCGATTTAAAAGCTATCCAAAATAATGTTGCCTCTGAAGTCTATTCAGAAGACGGCGTTTTATTGGGCAAATATTTTGTAGAAAATCGCGTCAATGCAGATTTTGAAGAGATGTCGCCCAATTTGATAAATGCTTTGGTCGCCACGGAAGATGCTCGTTTTTTTGAACATAGTGGTATTGATTTTTGGTCGTGGGGAAGAGTGCTTCTTAGAACGATATTGATGCAGGATAATTCGGGCGGCGGTGGCAGTACCCTGAGTCAGCAATTGGCGAAAAATCTGTACAAACGGGAAGATTTTATGATGCTATCCATGCCAATCGTGAAGATAAAAGAGATGTTTATCGCGCGGCGTTTGGAAGGCATTTATACAAAAGAAGAGTTGTTGAATTTGTATCTAAATACAGTCCCATTTGGTAGTAATATTTATGGAGTAAAAGTAGCTTCACAGCAGTTTTTTAATACTTCACCGAAAGATTTAAAAGTAGAAGAAGCGGCAGTTTTGGTAGGAATGTTGAAAGCTAATACGGCTTACAACCCTGTTAAAAATCCCGAACGGTCGCAAGCACGGCGGAATACGGTCATGCAGCAAATGGTCAAATACAATTATTTAGATGCCGCAGCTTTTGATACTTTGAAAACACAGCCTATCAGGGTTTCCTATTATAAGGAGGGCAATAATCAAGGTATCGGAACTTATTTTCGAGAACATTTGCGCTTAGAAATTGCGGATTTTTTAAATGAAAATCGTGCACCCAATGGTAAAAAATACAACCTCTATACCGATGGGTTAAAAATATATACAACAATCAATGCGCGGATGCAACGTTATGCCGAGGAGGCCGTTCACGAGCATTTGAGTCAACTTCAAGCTGATTATTTCAAACATTGGAAAGGCAAAAAAAGCTACGGTAGCGAGGAGTTATTGCAATCTGCCAAAGAAAAGACTGACCGTTTTAAAAAATTAAAAAAACGGGGTTTGAGTGCGGAAGCGATTGAAGATAATTTCAATCAATCCGTACAAATGTCGATTTTTGATTATAAAAACGGCGGTGAGATTGATACCTTACTTTCCCCCAACGATTCTTTGAAATATTACCTTTCGATTTTAAATACGGGCTTCCTCGCAACTGACCCGCACACAGGCAAAATTCTCGCTTGGGTCGGTGGCGTTGACCATCAATATTTTCAGTACGACCATACGCAGGCACAGCGGCAAGTTGGGTCAATTTTTAAGCCTTTGGTCTATGCACAAGCCTTGAAAAATAAGATTCCGCCTTGCGATTATATCAGCAATTTGCAAGTCACCTATACCGAATATGAAAACTGGAAACCGCGAAATTCCGACGGAAAATACGGTGGCGTATATTCAATGGAAGGCGCACTGAGTCACTCTGTGAATGCCGCAACGGTTGATTTGATGTTGCGGACGGGCGTGGATTCGGTACGGCAATTGGCACAGCAGATGGGCATTGCCAGCGAAATTCCAAATGTCCCCGCGATTTCTCTGGGGGCGGTGGATGCATCTCTTTGGGAAATGATGTCTGTTTACAACACTTTTGCGAACAATGGCAAACGTCCAGAAATGCATTATTTGACCAGAATTGAAACGGCAGACGGTGAAGTGGTTGCTAATTTTGAAACACCAAACCCAGAAGAATTTGAGCAAGTTTTCTCTGACTCTATCGCTCAAATGATGACGACCATGCTACAAAGCGTAGTCGATAGCGGTACGGCGAGACGGCTAAGGTATCGCTATGGTTTGTACAACGATATTGCGGGCAAAACGGGAACAACGCAGGGGCATTCTGACGGTTGGTTTATGGGCTACACGCCGCATTTGGTTGCGGGTGTTTGGGTGGGAGGTTCGTCGCCGCAGATTCGCTTTAAAAGCATGAAACTGGGGCAGGGTGCGAATACTGCACTGCCAATTTGGGCGCATTTTATGAATAAAGTTTATAAAGATACTAATTTTAAAAAATGGAAAAAGCAGCAATTTGCACCTTTAGATAGTACGCTAATCTGGGAAATGGATTGTCCGCCGTTTTTGGAAGACCGCAATATGATTCCGGGACTGTACGAGGAGGAAGAAGAGGAAGGTGGCATTTTTGATTGGTTTCAAAATCCGTTTGAAAGGGAGAAAGAAGAAGCGCGACGCGAACAGGTGCGGCAACGAAATGGAGTATCGAGTCAACGGTCGCGAGAGATTGAAGAACGAAACCAGCGGATGTTGGAGAAACGGAAGAAGAAAAAGAAGCGGAAGAAAATTTTGGATAAGATTTTTGGGAAGGGGAATTAGAAAAAGTGTATTAATCGCCTCAAAACCTGTATCTTTGCACTCAATTTTAAAATAAAACAACAAAAAA
>CAYUNA010000632.1:0-3243 GCA_964445895.1 uncultured Saprospiraceae bacterium
CTTATTCTAATTTTCATTAAACATGTTAAATTATTTTCTCGTTTTCGTCGGAGGTGGTTTTGGTAGCATGTGTCGCTATGGCATAGCGCATTTGTTGGTTGATTCTAAAATGACGTTTCCGTTGGCAACGTTAATTGCTAACATTGTAAGTTGTTTGATTTTAGGCTATTTAGTAGGACTAAGTTTAAAAACAGAAGTGGGACATTATCATCGTTTTTTGCTAATGACTGGTTTTTGCGGTGGTTTTAGTACTTTTTCGACTTTTTCGAGTGAAACATTTCAGCTTTTTCAACAAGGAGAAATTTTTCACGCCTTTTTAAATATCGCAATTAGTTTAATCATTTGCTTAATTTGTATATATTTGGGATTTAAAATAGCAGAATAAGAAGAGACTTAAGCCAGAATTCCACCGTATTTCTAACAATATAAATAGCTTACTTCAGCCATGCTGCTGATTGAAAAAGTCATAAAATTATTGGACGATTTTCATTATGAGGCCTTTCGGCAATATCTGAAAAACGTCAGCAAACGTTCGTACTATCCGCTTGTGTTGGTGGATAGCATAGACCGTGATTTAATGGTCAAACAAGACCCCACTAAGTTATGTAAAGAAGTCTATGATGAAACGAGTGATAAAGCTCGAAAAAAATTCAATCAACTGACGCATCATACCTTCAAGATGACGTCGTTTCTTGCGCAAAACTATCCAGATTATCTACTACCCAATATTAATCGCATTCAACGTCTTATCAATACAGGAAAAGTCAAAGAAGCTTTGCTAATAGCGGATTTGCTACTGGAAGTATGCTTGAAAGTAGAGGATTATCAGACAGAACGAAAGTTATTGCAAATTCAATCGCAACTGAATCATTTATTTGAATCGACGTATTATTCGATAAAACAGCAGGAACGGATGTTGGAGATATTGGGGTATGAGACGGACTTTTTGGCAATTACGAATTATTATTTTAAGCACCTAGGTTCTACTCCAAAATTAGCGAAAGATGAAGCGGATAAACATGCTGATTTTTTCAAACAGTATTTGAAGCATCCAATTACGTCTATTCGATTAATTAGCACTTATTATTATTATTTTACTTTTTATTTGACAAAAGACGAGCGTTTTTATCAAAAGGACAAATATGAGTTGATTATAAATTTAGAAAATGAATTACAGAAATACGACTACATCATTTTTCCTTATTTTACACATTGTCTTCATGTTGTTAGATTACTCAAGGTGTATTATTTGATGCACCAACTCGACCAAAAATCACTGATAAAAGAAACGGAAATTTTGTTGGATGCTAAAGACACTCCATTATACCTTAAAACGTTAATTAATCTTCCTGAAATGTTTTCGCTGGCCATCCAATCAAGTCATTATATTGACAACTACATGAAAGGTTTCAGACACGACAGAGAAGAATTGATTCCGGTAGAGGTGACTAAAAAATTAGCTTTTTTAAAGGAGCGTTGTCAGGCATTTTTAGCCAATAGTTTTATAGAAGAGCGTTATACAATTCGGTATATTAATTTGATAATTATTTATGCTGCTTACTTAATTTGTGGCGATAAAAAAGAAGTCAGAGAAGCAGTTGATTCTTTGGAGAGTATGATGTTGACCTATCAACAAATATCTTTTTACCCTTTGTTAGACACGGTCTATTCTATTTTGACAGTGGGCTATTTTTGTTTAAAAGAGTATGATAAAGTAGAGGAGGTTTTTAAAAGATATAGAAAGGTAACAAAAAACAAAGTTGTTATTCCAGAAAATGATCAGACTATTCATGGATTTTATTATACCTCAAAATGGTTAGAAACGAGTAGAAAGCAATACGCTCAAAAATTTAATCTAATCTTGGAAGAGGCGCAAAAAGCCAATCTTAATCGAACTCATAAAATTTTAAAAGAATTAGCTACTTATTTTAAATTACCGATTGTTTTTGAAAAGCCTTAAAAAACTCCTATCTTTGATAATCATACACGAAGAATGCCTTTAAAATCAGCCATGCAACTGTTGTGTAAAACCAAAAAGAATGATAAAAAATATATTTTTATGCCCACTTCTCATCCTTATCTGCTGGCATTTTGCTACTGCACAAACCATTTTTATCAATGAAATTAATCATTTAGGCTCTGATAAAGGTGTAGAAATTGCAGGGCCTGCTACTTCTAACTTACTAGGGTGGTCTATTGTTGTTTATAATGAAAATGGATTTGAAGACGAAATACTTCCGTTAAATGCAGTCATTCCAGATTTACAAAATAATTTTGGCTTTATATGGGTTGAAGTTATTGCGGGCTTCCAAGGACCTGCAGGCGGGGCAGTCTTAGTTAACAATCAAAATCAAGTCGTTCAGTTTATAAGTTTTGGAACAGAAATCAAAGCAGAAGACGGTATTGTTGAAGGTACAGAATCAATCTTAGCTGGTACACAAACGAGTGAAGACGACGCCTTGCAATTAATCGGAACGGGTGATGAATATACTGATTTCACATGGAATATCCCTGGATTATTCACGCCTGGTGCCGTCAATAATGGACAAGATATTGCTGTTGCAAGTGGTGCTGTATTGCCGGTAACGTGGCTGCATTTTACTGGCGTAGCTAAATCTAAAGGAATCGCATTAAATTGGGCAACGGCAAATGAGATTAATAACGATTATTTTAACGTAGAATATTCGACGGATGGATGGACCTTCACAGAAGTTGGAAAAGTGATGAGTCTTGGTGATAATGAAGGAATACAACAATATGATTTCTATCATCAAGAAACGCTATCAGCTAAAAATTACTATCGCCTTACTCAGGTCGATTTTGATGGCAAATCATCTATAAGTGAAGTGGTCGAAGTTGAGGCTATTACAGACTTAAATAATATCCGAATCTTTCCGAATCCAATAGGAGAACAATTGTCAATAGTCTTGTTGGAGGAAGCCGAATCACCTTTGACCGTGACAATTTATAATACGGTAGGGCAGGAAGTACTGGCGGCTAAAGTTATCACAGATAAAACGCTAACATTGGATGTGAGCAGTTTGCCAAAAGGAAGTTATTTTATTAAAATTCAAGGAGCTACAACTGCTTTCAATCAAAAAATAATTAAGCAGTAGTAAATACATTATAGTAACTGATGTTAAGTACTCGGACATATTTATTCGTGGACTTTTAGAACTATCTTTTTTCGTTAGTTTTTCTTTAAAAATAAAGAGAAAAGATAGTTCTAAAAACCGCTAATAA
>CAYUNA010000633.1:0-3241 GCA_964445895.1 uncultured Saprospiraceae bacterium
TAATTTACCTTTATTTAGACCAAAAAAGTCGCTAATCTGTAGCTGGTTGAGCAAGAATAGTTACCCAAATTGCCGTCTCCATTCCAATACACCTCCCGTCAAATTTCGAACATTGGTGTAGCCAGACATTTGCATCATTTGCTGCGCCTGACCACTTCGCGCACCTGACCGACAATGAATCACGATTTCTTTATCTTTTTGGTCTTCATATTCCTCGATTGCGGTCATAATGCTGCCTAAAGGAATCAATTTTGCATTAAGATTAAATTCTTCATATTCGTGTGGTTCGCGAACGTCGATGAAGATAAAGTCCTCTTTTGCCGCTAATTTTGCTTTAAGTTCTGTTACGTTAATATCCATTTTTTTAGTCTTTGGCGAGTTAATCTTTGGTCTTTAGTTGGCTACAAGACACCTTGTTTATAAGATGATAAAAGACCAAGTTATCTATAGACTATCTCGCTATCAATAATTTTTGTTGAAAGGTTTCTAAAGTTCGGACGTTGTTTACTTTTAAAAGATACAATCCTGCGCCCAAGTCATTAACATTTAATTCGCTGTCCAGTTGAACGGTTCTAATCAATTGTCCTAAATTATTAAAAATTTGTACTTCAAAATCATAATAATTGCCAGTTTCTAAATTGACAAACACTTTATCTGAGGCTGGATTTGGATAAATGGTCATCACATTTGCCAGTTGTTGCACTTCAGTAGTCCGAGAATTAAACGGGTTACCACCAAGAATTGGGTTCATCATCAAGCTGCCTCGAAAACTGAAAAAGTTTTGAAAAACCCCGCTACTTCCAGCAAATAAGTTGGTATTCACCGCTACCGAATCATGTAAATCAAAGCCAATCGGAATTCCTCTATCCGCTTCGGTCAATTGCTCAAAGGCAATCCAAAAATCCCCCGCAGGCATTTCTACTCCAATCGGTTCACCGTCTGCATCTTCCGTTCGATAGGTTGTAAAACCTTGCAAAGTATCGCGAATTTCATCAATATAAAATGGGTTTAAAACCGCTGATTCATATACTGGATTCACACTTGGAGATGGAAATTCATCGTAAATTTTCCACCTAAACTCTTGACTAGTAATGTCATCTGTCAAGTGCGGAAATAACATTTTTATACCTGTAATCGTATCTGCAATATTGAGGTTATATTTTTGGGCAAACTGTTCTCCACCGTTGGCGTTAGGGAAGAAAGCCTGGGTTTCGGCAGTACCATCATCGTAGGCGAGGCAGTTGTCGAAAGGTATATTTAAGGTCACCTGGTCGTTTCTGGAAATTAGATTATCTCCCGTAATTCCAAATGAATAAGTGACTTCAATATTTCGTTTTCCGTTATCGTCAATAGTTTCAATATCAGCAAGCAAATCATTAATAATTTCATTTAGAGCAACCATTACCTCTAATCTGGATTGACTTTCAAGAATCTGAGCACTAAAAGTTGTCCCATCAGATAACATGGTATTCGTCGTCGTTTCTACAAGGGTGATACTCGAATTATCGATATTATTATTAATATCCGCATGGTTAAAAAATTCGCCAAGAATGGAATCTTGAAGTTCGCCCTCCTCATCCGCATCAAATTGATCCCATGGCATCTGCCAATAGGTTTTTAAAATATTTGTCGGTTTTTTGGTAAAAGCTACATCATCAAAAAATGGTTCTTCAAAATTATTTGCCTGCAATATTACGTAGTCCAAATGCCACAAATCCCCTATTCCAGAAGGAGAAACGATGGAAGAAAAACGCATCTGAAAACGGTCGTGAAAGAAATCATCGTCTTCAATTTTGATTACATTATACTGAAATGCTTCAATCGAATCGGATGGAATTGTACCTAAATACCCCGGAAAACCATCCGTTGCAGATTTCCAAACACCATTATCATCTTTAAATTCTACAAAGAACGAATCTAAAAAACTCGGCGCCAATCCCAACCCTTTTCGTTGCAAATAGAATTTTAAATATACATCATCATCATCGTCATAAAAAGATAAGTTAATGGGCTTTGAAGTCAATCGGTCGCCAATTCCTGAAAAATCAATATCGTACGGCGTCCCCGTCCTATCCAATCCATCAAACGTAGCCACACCAACGGAAACTGGCTCAAAACCAAGGCTGTTGTTAATGTAAGTCTGATCATCTAACCATAAACTATCGGTCGGGTACACTCCATCATAAGAAAAGTCGTCAAAGAAAATTAAGTTGGTTGGTCCTCCCATTCCAGGGTCTAAAATCGTCGTCGGTAATTCAATCGGAAACGTAAAAATATCGCAAATCCCCAATTCATCACACAACGTAAAAGCCACAGAATCCGTACCCGGAAATGCATTGGAAGAATAAGAAAAACAGAAAGTAGAAGTCATAAAAACGCCTTGTGGCGCTATTCCGTTGCCATCGTAACCATCGCTCAACACATCCTCCACCTGCCCGCACTGAACGTCAGTTGGCAATTCAATCATGCTTTGGTCAACACAAAATTCACCCGTAGAATTGATACCTATCATTTCGGTAGGAGTTACAAAACTTCGCCCTTTTCGACGAATAGACACGGGTACTTTTATTTCAATCGTCTCCCCATCTGCTGGGACAAAATTCACGCAAACCGTATCTTGTTTTAAATCCGCCATATCGGTAAACAAAGCGGCGTTGTATTGAATCGTCGCACCTGTGATGAAAGCAGATTCCGCAAATTCTAACCCACAATTCATATTGATAAATATCTCATCTCCAAAAATACCGCCACCTAATCCAGTTGTATCAATATTCAAAAAAATCTCGCCTCCTTCTTCCACCAAATCAAAGCCATAATCATCATCGCAATCGTCCAAAGATTCGGGCGTTTCATCCGTTAGTGGATTAAATCCAGTTAATTTTTCAACCTGAGAAGCCCATTCTAATTCTTGTTGTTGATTGAGAATACGCAGCGTTGGATTGCTCTCAAGAGGTGCTAATACGGGAGTTTGAGCGTGTAAAAGCGGAGCGCAAAAAATAAGTGTAATCAGTAAATAAAAATTTCGCATTGGGTAGTTATAGTTAGTAGAATAATAATGGGATATTGCAGATTTTGCAGTATCCCATTGTTCAATTGTTTTGTTAAAACGTTTAGGTTAAATTTATGTTGTTTTGTAGAATTAACTATTTGACCCGACAAAAAATAAAAATCACCATATATTAGGAGAACTTAGAGCATGTTTAAAATTTTACCGAACTGATAATCAATAGTTTATGGTTCT
>CAYUNA010000634.1:0-3233 GCA_964445895.1 uncultured Saprospiraceae bacterium
AGGAAAAAGAACAAGCATAATGGTTCAAGTTATTGAATTCATTTCACTAAGAATGAATATATTTTTAGTAAAGGGTACTTGAAAAAGTACCCTTTACTTTTTTTAAGGGAGTTTTTTTAATTGGAGAAGCGAGAAAATTCCAGAACTTTAGAACTTAAAAAAAAGTAGAGGCTGTATCATACGGTAATTTTCTCGTTATTGAATTCGTTTCACTAATTCTACTTTGGCACTTTAAAGTAATGATAGGTCTTTAGCTATGCTCTGTCCGGCCACACCACGAGAAATATTCTTACAGAGGGAACAAAAACTGGATTTTTCATAAAAATTCAGTTTTTGTTCCCTCTATAAAAAGAAATTAGTGGTGCGTGCGGACAGAAGATAGCTAAGGAACAAACCCAAATTCTAAAGTGCCAAAGTAGAACTAAGGAGGAAAATTAAACCATAGAGATGGAATAAAAAGAATGATTCAGGGTGTGATTCGCCAGAAGACCTTTTGATTTTTATAATCCCTTTTTAAAGAAAATCCGCCTGTTACACTACCCAATATTCTTCCGCAATACCTTCGCTCGTTTATCCTCCCCATCATGGCTCCAACCCGGAGCATAAAAAATATATTTCAACTTATCTGACCATTTTTTTGCTCGTTTTACATCTTGCCAAATGGCTTGGTATTCGTGTGTTGCCACATGCATAGGGTGGTGGTGAGTAATATTTTCAGTCAAACCATAAACAGGTTTTTCACCTTTCTTTTCTTCCGAAAAAGTACCAAAAAGTCTATCCCAAAGAATCAAAACGCCAGCGTGATTTCTATCCAAATATTGAAAATTGGAAGCATGATGCACCCGATGATGAGAAGGCGTATTGAAAATAAATTCAAACCATTGTGGCAATTTTTTAACCAATTCGGTATGCGTCCAAAATTGATAAATCAAATTAATCCCCATCATCGTAAAAATCATTAACGCATCAAAACCCAAAAGTGGTAGCCACAACCAAAAGAAAAACTTATGTAGCCGTTCGCCGACACCTTGCCGTAATGCGGTCGAAAAATTCATCTTTATCGCTGAGTGATGGGGTACATGTCCTGCCCAAAAAAGGCGCACTTCATGGTTGCAGCGATGAAACCAATAATAGCTGAAATCATCCAGCACAAATAAGAGCAACCAAGCCCACCATTGCCGCTGAATTACTTCTCTTAAAGGACTTATTTCATGTAAATAATAGAATGTGATGAACGCCGCTAACTTCGGTAAAAACTCCACAACCGCCGTAATCATCATCATCCAAAACGAAGCTTTGGTGTCTTTGGCAGAATACCAATCCAGTTGTTCTTTTTTTGCGAAATAAAACTCTCCAACCACTGCCAATAGAAAGATAGGTAAGGCAATAAACAGTAGCTTATCTTGGGCAATTTGTTCTAAAAAAAAGGAAAGATTCATGTGCTAAAGTTATTCTTTTTTCTGCAAATTCGTCAAAATGTGTAGCAATGTTTTATTCAAATTGGTAATTGACAAGGGCAAATCCCAGGCGTCTCGATTGCGTGGCTCAACGTAATTAGAGATGGCACGAATTTCCAAAAAATTAACTTTTTCTAATAAACAAACCATAAAAAAAGCCGCACCTTCCATGCTCTCTACATCAACTTCATATTTCTTCTTGATGGCAGCAATACTTTTAGCAGAACCATGTACTTTGTTGACCGTCAGACCCTTAACTTTTGGTAAAAAAGCTATCTCCGCAGATAAAGGATGATTCAATTGGCCATGCAAAAAGGGGGACTCATTTGGCGGAATCAAGTCCATCTCGTGGATGTCCATAAAGCTTCCGTCAGCATCCTCTGCTCCCAAATCACCAAAACGTTCTGAAACCACATTCACGACTTCGCCTATTTCCAAATCTTTTGAAAACGCTCCCGCAACTCCCGCATTAATAACCAAATCAACCTCGTTAAATGCTAAAAACTTACCCAACGTGTAGGAGGTGTAAGTCATTCCCACACCCGTCACTAAAAGTTTGATTTCGAGGTTTTCATATTTGTATAAATCTTCTTTATCAGACTCGCCGTGTGTTTCTAAAAACTGACGAATGGGAGCGATTTCAAATGGAGTAGCAGAGACGATGAGTAGTCGCATTTTTTTAATGGTTTTTTTGATAATAAGTTACCCGCTACTTTAGTAGCGCGGCAAGCATGATTTGTAGTATTCGCTGCTTAGGAACGTCACGCTACTGAAGTAGCGGACAACTAGTGCAATGCTGCTCGAATAGGCAACGACTGAATCGCTTCTGCTTCCTGCTCCGTCCACCAGGCAAGTCGTTCATACACTTGGTCTTTTGGAAAATAGTTCAATGCCATTTTTACAAAAATATGCCCATGCTTCGCTTCTGAAGTCCATAAATTTTTATAAAAACGCCACAATTCTTTATCTTCTTGGGCTTCTGAAACCATTCTAAAACGTTCTGCTCCACGCGTTTCGACAACAGAAGCAATCAGCAAGCGGTCAAGAAATCGTTCTAATCGACCAGAATGACATTTTTTAATCAATTGTTTCACGTATTTGTCCTCCCCGATACTGTGGGCGAGACGGATACCACGTTTTTCCATCAATTGATATACCTGTTGAAAATGCTCCAACTCTTCGACTGCGGTTTCAATCAATTCTGGGATAATTTCAACTCTGTCTGGAAATTTTGCTACAAAACTCATCGCCATCGCACTTGCTTTTCGCTCACAATCTGCGTGGTCTTGCAAAAATGAATCAAAATCACCCATGACTGCATCAATCCATTCGGGACTGGAGTCAACTGCTAAATCTAAATTTAATTTCATAATTATAGGTTTTGACCTGAATGCACAAAAGTAGTTTTTATGTAAAGGCTTGCCAAATTTTTTACGAAAGGGCAGAGAAAAATTTACATGGTTTAGATAAAGAGGTAGCTTTAATTTTATAGAAATATCAAATAATGGCTTCTATTTAAAGAATGAACAAATAATTAACTGTTCATTTAATTAATTACTCATTCCTTATCAAAAAATTAACGACCATTAAACAACAATTGGGTCTTGAAATGCTTTATACACATCTTAATAGTACCGTGTAACAGAAGTTTCTTTGCATTTAAAACAAGAGGAGTTTGAGGATGAAAAATGATTTTGCAAAAATCATTTTTCATCCTCAAGAACCCCACCGGGGTTGTGTAAAAAGGTCGAAAAACGAATAGGTAGCAGATACCCG
>CAYUNA010000635.1:0-3230 GCA_964445895.1 uncultured Saprospiraceae bacterium
ATTTTGTATTTTCGAAAAATGGCTTTAGCCATTTTTCGAGGGTAGGTTAGGGGCGGCTTTAGCCGCCGAGCAAAACGTAAAGAAAGTTTTTATACACTGTATTAAGTACCTACGGTATGCACACAAAAAACCTTGATTAAAAATCAAATAGAATTTTGTTCATTTTGCTATCTTTTGTCCGCCCGCACCACCTGATTATTTTTTATAGACGGAGCAAAAGTTGGATTTTTCATAAAAATCCAACTTTTGCTCCGTCTGAAAAAAGAAAATCGTGGTGCGGGCGGATAGAAAAAGGTTAAAGAACTGGATTGTATTTATAAAATCAGCAAATTAATGAACAAGTCGAGATGTGTGCATACCGTAGGTACTAAATATACTGTGTAAAAAGTCATTTTGTATTTTCGAAAAATGGCTAAAGCCATTTTTGGAGGGTAGGTTAGGGGCGAGATTGATTAAGTTTTCCGTCGGAAAACTCAATTAATCTCGCCCCTAAAACCTCGAAACCGCCGAGCAAAACGTGAAGAAAGTTTTTACACACTTTACTTAAAATGAATAGATAAACGTGAAGAGATGTGGTTTAAAATTTTAATAGGAAGACATTATTTAATCCTGTTTTTTCTCAAAATTTCGTGAGTCTGAGTAATTCCACGATAGCCAACTCAATTCTTCTTGTTCCCGTTCGAAAACTTTTCTTTTTCTATCCAAAACATCGACGATATTTTTCTTATTTTGAAAACCTGGCGAAGTACTTTCCATCACCAATCGGTCTATATTTTCTTCTAATAAAAATAGATTTTTGTCCGATACTTCCAATAGTAAAAACTCTGCATCAATACCATTTTTAGTACCTGCATTCAAATTGTAACGGGTGATGAAAACGTCCCAATTCATTACTGTTGTTAGCACAAGGACAAAGTATAATGCCCAAGCGTTGCGATGTAGTAGGAAGTAGAACGTTTTCTTGTCCCGAATTTTTAGAAAGAGCGTGTACAAACCAAATAATGTGAGCGCCAGAAAAACCATGACGCCAATGCGTTTGTAAGCAAGGCCACAGGTATTGATATAAGTAGCATTTCGCACAAAAACGGAGGCTGCCAACACTGCATTCTGAGCAATCCAGATGTAGCAAAGTAGTCGCAGCGTGTCATTTTTCGGATAAAAATTAAGGTTTTTACGAAAGAAAAATAACACAACAGACATCGCTAATAAAATGGCTAAAATGAGCAAATAAGTTCCTTCATGTACGTATTGTTTCAGAGCAAGCGGATTCTCTGGTGCTTCGCCAAACCATACATACACGATGTCCAAAATATTGACGAGTAGCAGCAATAAATTAAGAGAGATGATGAGCCCAAAACCCATTGCGTGCTCGTTTTTTAAGCCAATCATAGAGAAGGTTCTAAAGGTTTTAAAGCCATCTTTTAAGGTTGACTGTTCGCGTGTCCGCAAAAGATTTTCCTGCTTTTCTGCTTGTTTTCTTTCAAAATATGGCGCGGCGTATTTCCAAATCATACCCCCTGTGATAATAAATCCAGATAAGAAAAATAATAGCCGCGCCAAAGAAATATCAAAACTGAATAAGTTAAAAAAGCCAGTCCAAAACTGATCGGATAAATTAGAGAAAGCGGGATTGGCGTAGTAATAAATCAAATAGAAAAGCCCAATGACCAACAACGGTAAAATCGACAACCGAAAGCTCCTAAATGCCGCTCGTGGTGTATTGGAAAAAATGCCTTCTTGTGGAAAAATCTGACTTATCTTTTTGGGAAAAATACTAATATTAAGTAACCCCAATAAAAAGGCAAACCAGACAAATCGCAACACCCGTGCCTGCACAAAACCGACCAACGTGAGGAAGGACAGCATGTGAATAATTTTGGTCAATAAAGAGTTGTTCCAGACGATTAGAATCGCTGTTAAAAATGTCCCCAAAGCCGTAATTAACGCGGGTTTACTCTTTTGTCCTTCTGGATGAACGTAGAATAAAATAGGCAACATGATGAGGGTGAAAATTAGGGAATTAACGCCCATTTTTTCGCTCCAAAAAAGGACGTTGTAGGCGATAGTCGCAAAGATGACGAGGAGGTTGGTGGAAATTTGTTTTTTCATTATTTTACTTATTTATTATTATTAACAATCAAATTGCTATGCAAAATCACTTGACCCGACAAAAAATATTTTTGAGAATATGAATTGTTTTTTTCAAGTTCAATGGCGATTCTCTGTCCGCCCGCACCACGGATTTTTTTTTTCAGAGGCAATCATTTTGATTTTTTGCTAAAAAATCAAAATGATTGCCTCTATAACTAGAAATCCCGTGGTGCGGACGGACAAAAATTAGATAGTGAACTGCATTTTGAGTTCTCCTAATTCTCATATAGGGATTTTATTTTTTGTCGGATTAAGTAATGCAAAAACGCTATGTATTAATAAAGCTACTACCTCCTAATCTCCCCCAAATGCCGCAACGTATAATACCCCAAAATCAGCATTCCCGACAATACAATCGTTAACCCAAACGTCCCCCAATACGCCGTCGGATGCAGCAAAACTTCCATCATATCAAAGAACAAGTGAAACGGATTGGCAAGTACATCCCATGAATTCCATCGCTGAAACCGACCTACAAAAACACCAAATCCACACAACGATAATGCCCCAAAAACGAAGCTTTGTACTTGCCATTTAGAAAGTCGTTTTTGGAGAAATTTTTCGACTTCCATCAAGGAGGCAAAACCCAATATCAGCCCCGTCCATGCAAACGAAAAGAACAGCATCACATCATACCACATTGGTACGGGCGGACGGTGGCGGAGATGCAATAAATCAGTGATGATGTACGGCGCATTTGGGAAAAATAGCAACCAAAGTATCAACATCGCGGCAATGACAATTTTCGATTTTTTTAAGTGCTTGAGGGAAAGCGCGACGAGGTAAGGAACCCAGGCCAAAAACAGATTCCAAACTAAGAAAAAGAACGTCGGAATACCTCTAAAATACGCAATGTCGCTGATGCTTGCAAAGAGAGAATAATCGAAAGAAATGTAATTCAGTCGATAGCCCAATAGCAAGCAGTCAAAGATGGAAGTCAACGCTAATAGCCAGAATAATTTGTTGATTCGTGGTTTTGAGGTGTCCAAGTTTTCGATAAAATCAGGTAGTTTTTTCATGATTAATTTAGTTTTAAAAAGTACTTTGAAAATCAAAGTGAAAGTGTAAAAAAAATTGAA
>CAYUNA010000636.1:0-3226 GCA_964445895.1 uncultured Saprospiraceae bacterium
GCGGATAGAAAAAGGTTAAAGAACTGGATTGTATTTGAAAAATTATCCAATTAATAACCAAGTGGAGATGTGTGCATACCGTAGGTAATTAATACACTGTATAATAAGTTTCTTTGAATTATGAGAAGCGAGAAAATCGCAAGATTTTCGAGCTTCAAACACCTCACTTCCCCGCGCCGCAGGCTCGGGGCGGGTTAAGGCAGCAAAACGGTTTCTGCAAACCCCGTTTTACTCCCTTAAACTCCTTTTGTGAAAAAGACGAAAGAACTTATTTTGCACTATATACCGCAAATATTAAACTTTGCTTACCAAATCATTTTCAACCTCCAATTCTTCTTTAAAAACATCAACTTGATTTCGCAAAATATCCTCCATTGTCTCCCGCTGTCGAATCAAATAATCTTTACCTTCATGTACCATCACTTCTGCTGGTCGAAACCGAGAATTGTAATTACTCGCCATTGACATGCAATATGCTCCAGCGTTTTTAAAACATAAAACATTACCTTGTTGAATTTCCGCTATTTTTCGATTGATGCCAAAAGTATCCGTCTCACAAATATAACCAACTACAGTATAAATACGGGGTTTACCATTGGGGTGAGAAAGATTAACAATTTCGTGATGTGCATCATAAAACATCGGTCGAATTAGGTGATTCAGTCCTGAGTCTACACCAGCGAATAGAGTAGAAGGCGTTGTTTTAACGACATTGACATTAACTAAAAAATAGCCGGATTCACTTACTAAATACTTTCCTGGTTCAAACATTAAAGTTAAAGTGCGTCCGTATTCTTTACAAAACTCATTAAATCGTTCTGATATTTTTGCGCCGAAATCCTCCACATCCGTCTCTATTCCGCCTTCTTTGTAAGGAACTTTAAAACCACTTCCGAAATCAATATAGGTCAGGTCTGGAAATTGTCGCGCTACATTTAGCAGAATTTCAGCGGCTCTCAAAAATACTTCTGCATCTAAAATGTCTGACCCTGTGTGCATATGGATTCCCTCCACTTTCAAGCCAGTAGCTGCCAAAACTTTTTGTACGTGCAACATTTGATGAACAGAAATTCCAAATTTTGAATCAATATGCCCGACAGATATTTTTGAATTTCCACCTGCCATAATGTGTGGATTGATTCGGATACAGATGGGAATTTCTGGATATAGATGCCCAAATTGTTCGAGAATAGAAATATTATCAATATTAATTTTTACTCCATGCTTGACTGCCATTTCAATCTCTTCAAAGGACACACAATTGGGGGTGAAGACAATATCCTGTGGCTTAAAACCAGCGTTCAAACCCAACTTCAACTCTTGGATGGAAACAGTATCTAACCCCGCACCAAGTGTTTTTATATACTTTAAAATATTAATGTTCGTTAAGGCTTTGCAAGCATAATTAAAATGTAATTGCGGAACATAGAATGCGCCATTCAATCGTTTAAATTGTCGTTTTATGATTGCCGTATCATATACATACAGTGGAGCACCATATTTTTCGACGAGTTGTAGTGGGTCAACATTTCCCGTGAGGGTGTAGCGATTGTTTTCTAAAAGCATTGTTTTGAATTGCGTTAATAAAAAAGACGAAATTAAGCACAGAAAACTATTTAGTGTTAAAATTAGTTCCGATGATTTGATTAATTTTCTGTCTATTTTATGACATCCAATGCAGTCACTGCTTTTACTGAGCGTAAAAAACAGATATTTCTTCTTCAATTATCCTGTACACAGTTGTTTAATTTTAAATAAACAATAACATATTCAAACACATTACTTCCGTGCGTTTGGTATGATATTCGCACTTTAAAAGTGACTCCCCCCTCCTTTTTCATCACAAATTAATTCATTACTACCTCCCACTTTTTAACGTATTCTATCAATTTAAATTTACACAACCATGAATTACAAACACTTAGGTGCACTGATATTATTTTGCACCTGTACGATGTCTAATCATTTGTTTGCGCAAAGCGACATTGTCTCTAAAGCGATGCTTCTAATCAGTTATAAAAAATCAGAAAATGCGCAGAAACGAGAACAGATAAATTTAGCTGGAGAAGCTGCTTATCGGTTTGATGTCGCTGATTTTTTATCTAAAAATAAGTATCAGGATATTCAAATTAATGGACACGCAACGGTAAACTATGAAAAACAAATTTGGCAATTCAGAAGTCGAGATTTGCAAAAAAACGAAACCTGTGAAAAATTTATTCAAACTATTGTTGAGACAGAAAAAAGACCTTTTTTAGGGGTATCTGTGATTGCAATGGAAGATTTTTCGGGGGTGCAGGTCGTTGACATTATTGAAGGCTCGGGAGCAGAAGCTGCTGGTTTTCAGGTCAATGATATCATTACAGTGGTCAATGACTTTGAAATTTATTCTGCTTGTGATTTGACGACTGCGGTTGGACAAACAAACGTAGGTGATTTAGTTGATATTGATTTTTTGAGAGCTGATGAAAATCAAACGCTACGACCAACTCTTGGGTATCGCTCATTGAAGCGTTTATCCTGGAAACCTTCTTGTAATGAAACATCAATAGCTTTAGAAAATGAAACGGCTACTGACGTGCAAGAAGCAAAGCTATCTGTCTTTCCGAACCCAACGAAAGGGATGACACAAGTCAGTTATACAGCTACGAATCAAGCAGCAGTTCAAATTAGCTTGACGGATTTGACTGGAAAAATTATTCTCAATCAGCAGATTACTGATTTTGATGGTTTTTATTTAGAAACAATGGATTTGACGACTTATCCGGAGGGTATTTATTTTTTAAATATTACCCAAGGAGATGTGGTACAGACAGAAAAAATCGTTTTGCAAAAACATTAATTTTTGTCATTTGTTATAAGAGCATGTATAGTTTTTCTACTTCCTGAAAACCAAGCATTTAAGAACTTGACTTTGAATCAAATCAGTCGTTTAGCTCGCTAAACTCTTTCTTTGATTCTTCGTCAAAACCCTAAATCATTGATTTTCAGTTCGTATAAAAACTAGACATGCTCTAATCATGAAAATGGAAAGTGCAGTTAATACCGCATTTTCCGTTTTTTAATTAGACTTGTTACCCTTTGAAAAGTGCTTTCTAAAAAGTAACAAGTCTATATATCAAATGAAGATTTGTTTAGGTACTCAAATTGATATACTGTAAATACCATGTATAAAAAGTTTCTTTACGTTTTGCTCGGCGGCTAAAGCCGCCTCGCTTTTGGGGTT
>CAYUNA010000637.1:0-3214 GCA_964445895.1 uncultured Saprospiraceae bacterium
GCGAAGTAAATAACTTAACATTCTTGAGAGGATATTAATAAGGGCCAAAGCATAGTACTTGCGGACAGAAATTGCCTACAGAAAAACATTATATTTGACGCACTGACTTAACTTATGTTTCTATACAAATCGCTGAGGGTCAGCTTCTTGTATCATGTTGTAAATGACTTCGAATACATCTTCGGAGTTTGGTTTGCTAAAATAATCACCATCAGAACCATAGGGGGGACGGTGTTCTGCAGCGGTAATTGTTAATGGTTTGGAATCTAAATATCGGTAGCCATTTTGTTTTTCTAAAACCTCTTGCATCATATAAGACGTTGCACCACCTGGCACATCTTCGTCCAGGAAAACAATTCGGTTTGTTTTTTTCAATGACTCTACAATCTGGTGTTCTAAATCAAAAGGCAATAAAGTTTGAACGTCGATTAGTTCTACGGAGATGCCGTGTTTTGCCAATAATTCAATTGCTGGTTGCGCAATACGGACACAAGTTCCGTAAGTTACTAAAGTGACATCAGTTCCTTCTTGCAAAATTTCAGGTACACCTAAGGGCACTGTGAAAGTTCCAATATTATCAGGCATTCGTTCTTTCAAGCGGTAGCCATTCAAGCATTCTACAATAATCGCAGGATCGTCGGATTGCAACATAGTATTGTACATTCCAGCAGCTTGCAGCATATTGCGAGGAGTTAAAAGGTACATGCCGCGCAACGAGTTAATCATCATGCTCATCGGTGAGCCTGCATGCCAGATACCTTCCAATCGATGTCCTCTCGTACGAATAATTGCCGGTGCTTGTTGTTGCCCGCCTGACCGCCATCTCAAGGTCGCCAAATCATCTGATAACGGCTCCAAACCGTACAATAAGTAGTCTAAATATTGAATCTCGGCAATCGGTCGCAAACCACGCATAGCCATTCCAATCGCTTGCCCCATAATCGTCCATTCACGAATGCCACAGTCAAACACTCGAGCTTCGCCGTATTTCTCTTGCAAACCTGCAAAACCCTGATTGACGTCACCAATATAACCCACATCTTCACCAAATGCGCATACCGCAGGATTGGTTGCCAAGGCGTGGTCGAACAATTCATTTAAAATTTGGTAACCATTTTTCATCGGCGACTCTTCTGAATACTCCGCTGGTACAACTGGAACATTCAGGGCAGAATACGGACTACTGCTATATAGATTAGTATGGTATCGTTGAAAACCAATATTTTTTGTTTGCGTCAAGTACGTATCCAATTCTTCAATGGCTTCGTGTTGCTTGCCTAAGACGGCAAAACGGAGCTTACGAGCCATTTTTATGACTTCATTATACTCTGGATTTCGCGTCATCTTAAATTCCTTCTTCACCTCCTCAATTTCTTCTGACGGAAAAACCGCGTCTAACTTTTGCAACAAACCTTCTAAAATAGTCCTGTCTTTTTTTACTGGATTACTCGCTTTTGACCAAGCTGCATCACGTGCCTCCTTGACATAACTTTTCGCTTCCGCAACAATACCATCAACTTCTTCTTGTGTTGCCAAGCCAGATTCAACCATCCATTCAGCCATCACGAGATTGCAATCCATTTTCTTTTCCCACTCCAAGCGGTCGGAAGATTTGTATCGTTCGTGAGACCCAGAGGTTGAGTGTCCGAGTTGTTGGGTACACTCTTCAACGTGAATCAAAACAGGTGTATGCTCCGTTCGCGCTAAATCTACGGCTTCTTCATAAATTTGACACAGACCGATATAATCCCATGCTTTTGCTTTAAAAATAGCGATTCCATTACCTTTTTCATTCAATCGAAACCCTTCCAAAACCTCGGAAATACTGGCTTTTGTCGTTTGATATTCTTTGGGAACAGAAATGCCATAACCATCATCCCAAACGGACACGACCATTGGAATTTTCATCACACCCGCTGCATTGATAGATTCCCAAAAGACACCTTCTGAGGTACTGGCATCTCCAATTGTTACAAATACGACTTCGTCTCCATTGCGAGAAAATTGGGTGTCTTTTAAATCCGTAATTTCCCGATATTTTTTAGATGCCAATGCCAATCCAACCCCACGCGCCATTTGTCCAGCAGTACAAGATATATCGCAAGAAATATTTTTAGTTTCGTTGTGATTGGTCCAATTGCCATTTTCGTCAATGGTCGGCGTGGTGAAGTGCCCCGTCATTTGACGCCCACCGCACCAAGGGTCATTTTCAGAATCGGCGTAGAGTTGAGCAAAACAATTTTCTGCCGTACCGATACCTGAGCTGATGACGAAAGTTTGATCTCTATAATAGCCTGATCGCCAATCCCCTTCTTTAAAAACACGAGACATCGCAACTTGCGGGACTTCTTTTCCATCACCAAAAATACCAAATTTAGCTTTCCCAGTCAACACTTCTTTGCGTCCTAAAACGCTCACTTCTCGACTCACACAACAATCCCAAAAATCCTTTAAAACTTCTTTTTTGTAAGCATCATTGAAGTCTTTTTCGGTTGTTCCTGTTTCCATAACGGGCGTATTTGACATAAATATTGTTTGAAAGTTACATTAGTTAGAAACTTGAAAAAATGCTCGAATATGGATTGACCGTTTTCTCAAATTTTCGATATAGAATTCGAATAGAATTACATTTCAACTCGTATAAAGTTTAAAAATGGTGGTGAAATTTTAATCGAAAAATTACTGGTTTATGAGTTCTGTAAAATTTAAGCTCGGGATTAATACTGCTAAATTCTTGTGGTTTAAGTGGGAGAAAGAAATGAGAATCAAAATGAAATGTTTACTAAAAATTCTCTTGTCAAAAAACTAAGCAAAAAAATATTTAGTAAAAAAAAAGACTTTTAGTGAAATAATGTTTTAAACAGTCTCTTTTTGTAATGGCAAAAATATAAAAAATTTTGCGAAACCTCCTAATTTTTGAACGCAAATTTGGCAACTCTTTTATGGATTATGGATTAATTTATTGTAAATAAGTGACTTTACAAATAATATATTTTTATAACTGATGTTACACATTCTCTATATTCCACAGCGAAGCTTTTTAGTTCATCACCTCAGATTCGAGTCACGGCTAAGACTTTTTAAACGAAAAAAGTACAGTGTTGAGCCCAATGTAATGTTCTTCTATAGCTCATTTCCGTCTATGCCATTACGTTTTTATGAGAAAACGCTTCCATCATTGTTAAAACAACTATCCATGCACACTGTTCAAAAT
>CAYUNA010000638.1:0-3210 GCA_964445895.1 uncultured Saprospiraceae bacterium
AAGGTATCCGCTACCCGTGCCATCAAAATTCCTTAATTCAACAGCATTGCCCTTAGAGGTGGATACTCGGCATCGCATTAATTTTAGTTCAATAGCTCTATTTTCTGGTATTTCTTTACAAAAATCCTTCGGCAGATTCGGTATACAACCAGGGTTATTCGTTGGTGGCGAACGGTATTTACATTTTGAAACAGCATCTGTTGTTGTCAATGAGTTTGACCGCAGATATGGAGAAAAAGTGGAGATAGAAGGCGATGACCAGCCCAATAAACTCTATGCTTTCGGCAAATTTTCTAATGGATTTTTCTACGATTTAACGCCAGTTTTACGAATTAGTGGTACTCCTTTTTTCAGTTTTAATTTTAATCGTACAAAAGCAGTCCATTTAGACAATCGTTTTTATAAATTTGGTGTAGCTTTGGGGTTTTCTTATCAAATGTGAAGGTGCGTTCGGCATTCGGAAATTCGGTGTATAAGAGTTGACGCAAGTACTGAACAAATCACCTTCATTGACAAAAAAATGATATGGCTTGCATTGATTTTACGGACGACATTAAAGTTAAAATTCCCAAATTACAGCTGGGCTGCATTCAATGTGATTTAAAAATTGAACCCGCAAGTGCTGACCTTTTGGAACATATTTCGACTACTTTAGCCAAAATTGAAAGTACGCTCCAAGTCGCAGAAATCAATAAAATTCCAACCATTCAATCTTCCCGAAAAGGCTATAAAACATTAGGAAAGGAACCGAGTCGCTACCGTCTTTCTGCGGAAGCACTGCTTCGTAGAGTCGTCAAAGGCAAGGGATTATACCATATAAACAATGCCGTAGATGCCCTAAATTTGGTCTCTGCAAAAACGGGTTATTCTATCGGTGGCTATGACGTTGATAAAATTGATGGTACAATAAGTTTGGGTATTGGCAAGACAAATGAACCTTACGAAGCCATTGGTCGAGGACAGCTGAATATTGAATTTTTGCCATTGTTTCGTGACCAAAAAGGGGCGTTTGGTAGCCCAACAAGCGACTCTGTCCGAACGATGGTAACGCCTGATACCAAACGTTTTTTAATGCTATTTTTCAATTTTGGTGGACATGATTCTTTAGCAGAAACTTTGACCGAGACCATTGCTTTGTTTGAAAAATATGTGGGGGCTAAAAATTGTCAAACCTGGATAGAAGCATAATATAAAACTCATCTCTTCAATCAAAAACAACTATCCAATGTCACTAAAATCCATTTTAAAATATACGCTTCTCTTCCTTTTCCTACTCTTGGTGGGTGTTTTGGTGTTCAATTATGCCCCTGACCGCAGTGTGGAGGAGTTGAAAAAACGGTGGGCTTACGCCAATTCACAGTTTACCGAAGTTGACGGCATGAATGTTCATTATCGCATCAATGGAACGGGGCAACCCTTGGTTTTGGTGCATGGAACGGGGGCGTCGCTACATACCTGGGAGCGTTGGACGGATATTTTGGAGAAGGATTTTCAGGTAATCAGCGTTGATATGCCTGCTTTTGGTTTGACGGGCCCGAGCCCGACGCGAGATTATTCTTTAGAAAACTATGCTAAATTTTTAGATGCTTTTTTGACTAAAATCGGGGTAGATACCTTCCATTTAGCAGGCAATTCTCTTGGTGGTGCCATTTCATGGAAATACGCGTCTATGTTTCCAGACAAGGTCAAAAAAATGGTATTGATTGATGCATCAGGTTATCCTTTTAATAAAAATTTACCTTTAGCTTTTCGGATGGCTAAAAATCCAATTCTGGGCAAAGTTTTATTAAAAATTACGCCGAAGCCTTTGTTTTGGAAAAGCATTCGAGAGGTTTATTACAACGATGATTTGATAACTGAAGAACTAATAGAACGCTACTACGAACTGTATTTGCGGGAAGGCAATCGACAGGCATTTATTGACCGTGTTCGAAATATCGAATATAACGATGCGAGTCCAATAAAAACCATAAAAAACCCGACGCTGATTATGTGGGGCGCCGATGATGAATGGATTCCGGTAGGATTGGCAGAACAATTTAAAAAGGATTTAATCAACTCACAATTAATCATTTACAAAGAGACAGGGCACGTTCCAATGGAGGAAATCCCGGAAGTAACAGCGGAGGATGCACGAAAGTTTTTATTAGAAAAGCCCAAAATAACTCCCGCAATAAAAAACTAAGGAATGTGAAATTATTAGTTTCATCTTCCTTAGTAATAAGTCAAAACAATGAACAATATCATCAATTTTTCTGCTGAAATATTAGCCAACGAAAAAGGTGGCGCCTATGTCCTCATTCCATTTGATGTCGAAAAAACGTATGGTAAAAAACGGGTAAAAATCAAGGCTTGGATTGAAAATATTCCTTATCGTGGAACACTCGTCAGGATGGGTTCGCCAGCGCATATTTTGATTGTAAAAAAAGACATTCGAGCGCAAATTGGGAAGCAACCAGGCGATGTGATTAACATTAGAGTTATGGAAGATACCGAGCCAAGAATTGTTGAAATACCAGCCGATTTTAAGGAATTATTGAATCAAGATAAAGCGGTTAATGCTTTTTTTGAAAAATTATCTTACACACACCAAAAAGAATATGTCCGATGGATTGAAGAGGCAAAAAAACAAACAACGAGAGAACGACGGATGAAAAAAGCCATTGAAAACATGAAAGCAGGGAAAAAAGGCGTTTGAGAATTGCGCTACCGTGAACAAAAGGTTAGTGCGCCGTCAAATCAAATCATTATCATCTAAATACAACATAAACTGCCCTCGTAAATTATCTTGTACTTGATTGAGTACTCGACGTTCTTCAGGAACAATGCCATTGCTAGCTTCCGCAATTTGTTCTAAAATATCCACTAAAAACACATACTCTTCATCTGGCCCATGCTCTTTTAAAACCTGTAATGCCTTCTCGTAAGCCTCTTTGGGATTGTTTTTTTTACGAGCCTCATAATTAAATGACCATTTTATCTCTTGCCCCCAGGGATGATTCATCAACACTTCGTGTATCTTATCCAATTCTTCTGGCTGAATCATACCATCCGCTAGTGAGACTGTGTAAATCAGTTCTCCAAATGCATCGTATAATCTTGCCCTTGATTTCATGTTCAATTTTAATTAATGACTTTTTTATAAATGATGGATGTTAAGGAACGCGAAATAAATAAATTGACATTCTTGAGAGAGAAAGTTTGGTCTTA
>CAYUNA010000639.1:0-3210 GCA_964445895.1 uncultured Saprospiraceae bacterium
AAAAAAATCTTTTTCAATGAAACAATTAAATTTTTCAACTGCAACAATCTGTTTTGAACTCAAATTGTTTTAAATTAAAGACAAAAAAAAGCCTAAAAACACCTTTTAAATCACCAAGCGGCACTTAAAACGAACGAATATAATTTTTATTCATGCCACTACCCTATTTCAATCCCTGTTTTCCTATTTTTGACGCTTAAAATTTAAAAACAGGAAAAATGGAATATAAAACGTTTAAAGTCTTGATAGAAAATAATATTGCACAGGTTTCTTTTGACCGCCCTGACAAAGCAAATTCGCTAAATGCCTTGGCTTGGGAAGAAATGCAATCGATTTTCGAGACACTGAATGAGACTCCTGAGGTGCGGGTTATCGTCCTGACAGGAGAAGGTAAAAATTTTTGTGCGGGCATTGATTTAGCGACGCTGATGGATTTACAAAAATACAACCAGATTCCTTGTGAAGGCAGAAAACGAGAGAAATTGCGGTATTTTATCTTTAAATTACAAGAAAGTATCAACGCGATTGAAAAATGTCGGAAGCCTGTTTTGGCAGCTATTCATAAAGCTTGTGTTGGCGGCGCAGTCGATATTGTTTCGGCTTGTGATATGCGATATTGTACGGAGGATACCTATTTTTCTATCAAAGAAATTGACCTGGGCTTAGTGGCAGATATTGGTACTTTACAACGATTGCCAACTATTTTAAATCCTGGTTTAATGGCCGAATTGGCGTACACCGGTCGCAATGTTATGGGGACAGAAGCGGCACAGATTGGCTTAGTCAATAGCGTCTCCCCTACCCGCGAAGCAATGATGGAAAAAGTGATGGGTATCGCCAAAACGATTGCTGAAAAGTCGCCACTGTGCATTCGTGGTACAAAGGAAATGTTGCTTTACAAACGCGACCATACCGTTGAGGAATCTTTGAATTATATGGTAGCCTGGAATGCCTCGATGCTACTTTCTGACGATTTGACTGAGTCGTTTGCGGCGTTTATGGAGAAGCGTAAGCCTGTTTATAAAGATTAGCGGTTTATGGTTTTCAGTACATGAGTGCGTTTAGAATTTAACATAAACAGTATTTATCCCGAGTTTTTTGACAATTTTTACCCCAAAATGTTCCCCAAATAAAAAAAATACCACGCGGCTCATGGGTTATCAAAGGGCAAAAACTTTTCTAAAAAATCCAGTTTTTCCCTTTTGAGAACCCCGAGGTGCATATCGTAAGGATAGATTGAAATGGGATGATTTTGCACCGCAATCTTATCGAATTCCAAACTCAGAATAACTCCTATTCTGTATTGGTGAAATTTAACTTCTATTTTTAAGAAAAGTAAACATAAATACCAATCACAATCGCAATCACTGCCCCACCGACTGGATAAACCAATTTCCAAGGTGAAATATCGACTTGCTTGGTGTATGCTTGTACATAATCTGTTTCCCGTGGCTTAATTTTACCGATAACCAACATAATCAAAATGTTCATCACAAACAAAATTGCCATGACGTGTAGAAAGTGTGGGTACGCCGTTTTTTCAACAATTTCTAAGGCAGCTTTATCAGTTACCCCTGAAGCTTTTGCAGCTTCCAAAGCACTTTCGACCATACCTGGTTTCAAAACAAACTGGCTGATAAAATACAAAACTGCACCTAAGATAATTGCAATTTTTGCTGCAATGGCAGGTACTCTTTTAGTCAAATATCCTACAACAATAATCGTGAAAATTGGAATGCTATAACAGCCATTAATCTCTTGTAAATATCCAAATAAACCATCTGGAGCATTAGCAATAAATGGCGCAATAAACATTGCTAAAAATGCCAAAACAACACCAAAGGTTTTACCTGCTTTCACGACCTGTCGCTCATTTGCATCTTTATTAAAATGTTCTTTGTAAATGTCCAAGCCAAACAACGTCACAGAACTGTTCAAAGCACTGTTAAAAGAACTTAAAATTGCTCCAAATAAAACGGCTGCAAAAAATCCAACTAAACCCGCAGGCAACACTCTTGCTACCAACATCCCATAAGCATCATCTGGAACCATGTCTGGCGTTCCCTGAAAAATATGGTAAGCAATGACTCCCGGCAACACCACGATTAATGGGCCTAATATTTTTAAAAAGGCAGCTAACATCAAGCCTTTCTGTCCTTCTTCCAAATTTTTAGCAGCTAAGGCACGTTGGATAATCGCTTGATTTGTTCCCCAATAAAATAATTGGACCAACATCATTCCTGTGAAAATAGTGGCAAAAGGAACGGAGGCTGTTTCGCCACCAATAGATTCAAATTTATCGGGGTTATCCACCATCAAAGTACTCATTCCCTGTCCAATACTCCCGTCTCCAATATACGCCAAGCCAAAAAATGGAATCATAATTCCACCAATCAACAAACCAACTGCATTAATAGTATCAGATACGGCAACGGCTTTTAATCCCCCAAAAATGGCATAAATAGAGCCTGTAATTCCGATAGCCCATACGCACACCCATAATGTCTGCGTTTTGGTGAGGTCTAATAATTCAGGTAAATTAAACATTGCGCTGAATGCGACTGCACCAGAATACAAAACGATAGGCAACAATACAACTACATATCCTGATAGAAACAAGGCTGAAGTAATCGTTTTCGTCATTACATCGTAGCGTCTTGCCAGAAACTGAGGCACTGTTGTAATTCCACCTTTCAAATATCGAGGAAGTAGGAATACTGCCGTTACAACCATCGCAATCGCTGCTAAAGTTTCCCATGCCATGACCAAAATTCCTTCTGAAAATGCAGCTCCGTTCAATCCAACAATCTGCTCCGTCGATAAATTGGTCAAGAGCAATGACCCTGCAATAACGGTAGCAGTCAAACTACGACCACCTAAAAAATATCCGTCTGCTGATCCTTCATCAGTGTTTCGAGTGGAGTACCACGCAATGACGGCAACTAAAATTGTAAATCCTAAAAAAGAAATTAATCCCATCTTTCGTTTTGTTTTAAAATTATTGAAGAAAAGTGGTGGATGGTTAAGGCTGAAATATTTAAAAACGTAAAAAAGGAATTAAATCGCGGTTTTTCCAAATAGATGGGACGTTTTTTTTCAAAAAAAAGAATAAAAGACTTAATTGATGGGATGAAAAGTTTTAAAAAAAACAAAAAAATAAAGGGAGTTACTATTCCATAACTCCCCCTGATATCACACTATATTTGATGC
>CAYUNA010000640.1:0-3209 GCA_964445895.1 uncultured Saprospiraceae bacterium
GTTGGATGTATTGGCGGTACTTTATGTGGAACTTTGCAGGTCGCCAAAATGGACAACAAGGTTTTTATAAATGGGATGTCAGTGCGGGACATTGGGCTTCGGGAATTAAGCCAATTGATGAAATGCACCTGAGACACAATTTGGATGAATTGCCCGATACATTAGCCAATAATGATGCTCGAAATAGCTATTATTTCTTACCAATTATCTTTGGTTTGCTAGGCTTATTCTTCCATGCAAGTCGTCGAAGAAACGATTTCTTGGCCTTGCTCGCCCTATTTATCATTACAGGAATCGGAATTATTATTTACTCCAACCAGCCTCCAAATGAACCGAGGGAACGGGATTATGTTTTGGTTGGGTCGTTTTTTACTTTCTGTATTTGGATAGGCATGGGCGCGTTGGCGATGTTTAATCTTTTGCAAGAAAAAGCAAAGTTGGATGGTAAAGTTGCGGCAGTTGTCGCCAGTTTGATTGTTTTGTCTGCACCGATGATTATGGGTTTCCAAAACTTCGATGACCACAGTCGAGCGCACCACACAGGAGCGCGAGATTATGCCTCCAATTTCTTAGAAAGTTGTGCGCCGAATTCAATTATTTTCACTTATGGTGATAATGATACCTACCCACTTTGGTATGCGCAAGAGGTTGAAAAAATCAGAACGGATGTTCGAGTAGTAAACTTGAGTTTGATTGCCGTTGATTGGTACATTGACCAATTGCGCCGAAAAGTAAATGACTCTGCTCCAATTAAAATGACTGTGCCGCGAGCATCTTATCGAGGTAAAAAACGGAATACGACGGTCTATTATAACAATGGTGATGACCGCGAAATGGCGGCAAGAGATTTCTTGAAATTTATCGGTGAAGAACATCCGCTGTCTGGTGGAGGTGGTCGAAAATTGGATAGTTATATGCCAACGCGCAATGTTTACATTCCAATGAATCCTACCCGAATGCTGGAAATGGGGGCAATTACGCAAGCGGATTCTAATTTGGTAACTAAAGTACCAGTGAATTTAGCGGGCAAAAGTTATCTAATCAAAGATGAATTGGCGATTTTGGATGTCATTGCTTCTAATATTGACGACCGACCAATATATTTTGCGGTGACCTGCCGACCAGAAAAAATGTTTGGTTTAGACGATTACATGCAGTTGGAAGGTTTGGGTCTGCGTTTGACTCCCGTAAAAACAAAAAGTGAAGAAGGCTTGTATGTCTATGGAAATGGTCGGGTCAATACCGACATTTTGTACGATAATGTCATGAATAAGTTTCAATGGGGTGGTTTTGACGAATACGATACTTACGTTGATAGAAGCTACGGACCAAGTGTACAGAGTCATCGAGTAGTAATTATGCGGGCGGCACGACAGTTGGTTCGAGAAGGGAAAAAAGACAAGGCAGCTAAGCTATTGCAGCGGTATTTTGAAGTCTTTCCGCATATGAATTTTGCGTATGATTTCCATACTTGGCAGATGATTCGCATTATGATGGACGCTGATGCATATGAGGCGGCGAAACCACATATCAAGACACTATCTGTAGAAGTTGCGGACTTTTTGAATTTCTACTTCTCACTTGACCCTAAGCATTTAGACCCTGATACGGGAAGTTATGGGCAAGATTTCCAGTTGTATATGGCGACTAAGGAACAGATTTTGCGAGCTGTCAAGCAACAAGGGGATGCGGAATTTGAGCAGGAATTACAGGAGATGTTTAAGGATTTTAGTCTTGCTAAGATGCCGGGGTAGTGCATTTTATCGCTTCCACTCATTTCAAAAAAATCCTCGCTACGACCATAGCGGGGATTTTTTTTTTGTATTTTTAAATTGTAAATGATATACGTTGGGAGGAATAAATAATTTCAAAAATACCATTTCCTACTGAATATACTATCTTAGTCCTATTTTGAAATGCTATTAAAAATACCCGATTTGCATAACAAATTTAGATGTAACTGTTTTAAGAACGAAAGCAAAGAACTCAGGGAAAGTGATTTTCAATCCAAAAAATCAACCTTGATTCTAATATTAAATTTGCAATTCTAAAAGATTTGAATTATCTGGCGGTGTATCAAATGTAATGCTGTACTTTAGCCGTTATCTGGCCGCGAGCACTCCTAATTATTTTTTTCAGATGGAGCAAGTTTAGATTTTTATTAAAAAATCTAAACTTGCTCCATCTATAACTAGAAAAAGCGTGGTGCGGACGGACTGATGATAGCTAAAGAATTATAGCATTACATTTGGTACACTGCCAATTATCTTTGGTGTACTCAAACAAATTCAATTGCATTTAAAACTGGAATTGTATTAAAAAAATAGATAAGGACGGCTAGATAGAAGTTCGCAACTTCTTCGCAACTTCTTCGCAACGCCATCTTTAATCGCAAAAATCAAAACTATGCCACAAAAAAAAATTAGAACTCGTCAAGAAATAGCTGAATTATACGGAATCAGTTATAAAACGTTAAAACGCAGATTAATCAAAGTAAAGATAACTTTACCGTCAGGGGATGTTTCTCCTAATTGGCAGCGAGAGATATTTGATGAATTAGGCTATCCGAATGATGAATTGTTGGCAATTTATAACGCTAGTGTTTAAAATGTCCGAAATTGGGCGAAATGTGTCCGATGTTGTCCGAAATTGGGCAATATTCAGTTATTAATTTCTCATACTTTTGTATTCGGAAGTTTTTTTTTTACCAAAAAAATCATAAAATGAAAATTAAATTTTATTCACTTATTATTACTACTTTTTTGTTGCCAATATTGTTGTTAGCACAAAAGATTCCTGATAATGCAGAATTTACAGTCGATAATGGGGTTAAGATATCCATTCAAACAGTTACCAATCATATAATGAATAATCAGATAGAATTATCTTCTGATGATGATATATATATACTGAATCTGATGTTAAAAAGCAACAACAGAAATTGATAATGAACAGATATCAGGTAGCTTCAATGAATCAGAAAGTGTAACCATGACGGTAGCATTTTCCTCAAATACCAGTACTCAATTTAACCTTGCTGGAGCTCTAGTAGGTGCGTTTACTGGAGGACAAGTCGGTGGCAGTGGTGGCAATAGTGCTGCAATTACATCTACTCAAGGATATAATAGTTCAACTTCCGAAACATTAAACACTTCAAATACAATTACCGTAACAGCTTCAAGAGTTGCTGAAATGGGAGATTTTGATAT
>CAYUNA010000641.1:0-3204 GCA_964445895.1 uncultured Saprospiraceae bacterium
ATGAGAACAAAATATCCGCTCAAGAATGTTAAGTTATTTACTTCGCGTTCCTTAGTTAGGGGAGAAAACAAAATTAAAAAACCTAATTACAATTTCGGTGTTAGTTGGTAGTGAAAATTCAATAGTAAAAATTGTATCTTCGCGGCTTTATTAATATTAGTCATTTCGACGTTTTTGTTATTTCAGACAAGGTAGAGAAATCTGCATAAAGTACTACACCAGATTCCTGTGCTTCAATCTAAATGACCTATAAAACGGCAATAAAACTGAGCATGAGCAAAATCAAATTTTTTGACCAGTTTACCGACCGACACATCGGTCCTAACCATACCGAAACCAAAGAAATGTTGTCCACAATTGGTGTCGATTCGCTTGACCAATTAATTGACGAGACGGTGCCTGACAATATTCGTTTGCAAGGGGAATTAAATATCCCAGAAGCACAAACGGAACTGGAATTCCTGCGCGAACTCAAGGAGATTTCGGTCATGAATAAGGTGTACAAATCATATATCGGAATGGGCTACCACGATACCATTACACCTTCGGTTATTCTGCGAAATATCTTTCAGAATCCAGGTTGGTACACACAATATACGCCGTATCAGGCAGAAATTTCGCAAGGTCGCCTGGAGGCGTTGTTGAATTTTCAGACGATGTTGAGTGACCTGACAGGCTTGCCGATTGCGAATGCGTCTCTTTTGGACGAAGGTACGGCAGCTGCTGAGGCGATGGCGATGTTTTTTGGACAAAAGAACAAACGCAACAAAGGCGAGTCTATCAATGAATTTTTTGTGGATAAACAAGTATTGCCACAAACGATTGATGTTTTGAGAACGCGAGCAACGCCAATTGGTATCAATGTCGTAGTTGGCGATTGGAAAGATTATAAATATAACGACAAAACGTTCGGTATTCTACTGCAATATCCGGGCAAATTTGGGCGAGTAGATGATTATCGCGCATTTGTGGAGGAGGCGCAAAGCAAAGATGTTTATACAACAGTAGCTGCGGATATTTTGAGTTTGGCTTTGTTGACACCTCCGGGTGAGTGGGGCGCAGATGCAGTTGTTGGAAATACACAACGATTTGGTGTGCCAATGGGTTTTGGTGGACCACACGCAGCATATTTTGCGACGAAAGAAAGTTTCAAACGAGTAATTCCGGGTCGGATTATTGGCGTATCGCAAGACCGAAATGGCAAAGCTGCTTTGCGGATGGCTTTACAAACTCGCGAGCAGCACATTCGACGCGAGAAAGCTACTTCTAATATTTGTACAGCACAAGCTTTGTTGGCGATTATGGCAGGAATGTACGCAGCATGGCACGGGCCAAAAGGTTTGAAAGCTATCGCAACGCGTATTCATACTTATGCGCAAATTTTGGAAAATAACTTAACTAAGTTAGGGTATAAACAAAGCAATCAACACTATTTTGATACGCTTTGCATAAAAGTAGATGCAGATTTGAAAGCTAAAATTCATCATTTGGCAAATGTCAATGAGGTCAATTTTAATTATAGTCAAACTTGCGATGAGAGCAATTCTTGTATTCAAATTTCTTTAAACGAAACGGTTACTGAAGAAGATTTAGACTTGATTTTTAGCATTTTTAATGAAGCTAAAAATGCAAACGGTGAAGTTGATTTTTCTGAAAAAGAGACGTTGAATATTCCAGAAAAATTAATTCGGGAAAGCGAATTTATGACGCATCCTGTCTTTAATACTTACCATACGGAAACCAAAATGATGCGCTATATCAAGCGTTTGGAAAATCGTGACTTATCGTTGATGCACTCGATGATTCCTTTGGGTAGCTGTACTATGAAATTGAATGCTGCATCGGAATTGATTCCTGTAACCTGGAAACATTTCGGAGCGATTCATCCATTTGCACCAGCTGACCAAACGGAAGGTTACCGCGAGATTTTTCAAGAACTCGAAGCTTATTTATCTGAAATTACAGGCTTTACCGCTTGTTCTCTACAACCCAACTCGGGCGCACAAGGTGAGTATGCAGGCTTGATGACCATCCGTGCATACCACGAAGCGAATGGCGATACGCATCGAAATATCGTGATTATTCCAGACTCTGCGCATGGTACCAATCCAGCGAGTGCAGTCATGGCAGGGATGAAAGTAGTTGTTGTAAAATGTGATGAACGTGGAAATATTGATGTTGCCCATTTGAAAGAAAAAGTAGAAAAACACGCTGAAAACTTGTCAGCTTTAATGGTAACTTACCCATCGACACACGGTGTTTTTGAAACAGAAATTATTGAAATTTGCGACATTATTCACCAAAATGGCGGTAAAGTGTATATGGACGGCGCTAATATGAATGCACAGGTCGGCTTGACTAATCCAGGCTTGATAGGTGCAGATGTTTGTCACTTGAATTTACATAAAACCTTCGCAATTCCACATGGTGGCGGCGGACCAGGCATGGGACCAATTTGTGTCAACGATAGCCTTGCACCATTCTTGCCAAAGCACGTACTTGTAGATGGTGTTGGTGGTGAACAAGGGACTTCAGCAATTTCGGCAGCACCTTGGGGCAGCGCAAGTATTTTGCTGATTTCTTACGCTTACATCCGAATGTTGGGTAAAAAAGGTGTTACAGATGCTACGAAATATGCGATTTTGAACGCCAATTATATCAAAGCACGTTTGGAAGAAAAATATCCGATTTTATATACTGGCGAAAAAGGGCGGGCAGCACACGAGATGATTATTGACTTGCGACCATACAAATCTGTCGCTGGTGCAGAAGACGTAGCCAAGCGTTTGATGGACTATGGTTTTCATGCGCCAACGCTTTCATTTCCAGTAGCAGGTACCTTGATGATTGAGCCGACAGAAAGCGAAAGTAAGGACGAATTAGACCGTTTTTGTGATGCAATGTTGCAAATCAGAGCGGAAATTGATGAAATTGCTAATGGCGATTTCCCCGCAGATAATAACGTTTTGCACAATGCGCCACATACCGCTGAAGTCGTGACGGCTAATGATTGGGACTTGCCGTATAGTCGTTCAAAAGCAGCTTATCCTTTGGATTATTTACGCGAAGGATTCAAATTCTGGACGAGCGTCGGACGTGTAGATAATGCGTATGGGGATAGAAACCTGATTTGTACTTGTCCGGCGATTGAGGAGTATGAGGAAGTTG
Organism: uncultured Saprospiraceae bacterium; assembly: GCA_964445895.1. Lineage (GTDB taxonomy): Bacteria > Bacteroidota > Bacteroidia > Chitinophagales > Saprospiraceae > CAYUNA01. The sequence goes on from CAYUNA010000641.1 coordinate 3,169, forward strand.
AGGGATAAGGTTTTGCAATAAAAAATACAATTGGGG
>CAYUNA010000642.1:0-3197 GCA_964445895.1 uncultured Saprospiraceae bacterium
AAGACCAAACTTTCTCTCTCAAGAATGTCAATTTATTTATTTCGCGTTCCTAAAAACTTCAAAACTAAGCATTTTTTCAACTTTATATCTTCAATGCCTGCAAAATCTTCTCTGCATCAAAGCTTTCCACCGACGGAAAATGCGTCTCATACGCTTCTCGTTGCAATTTGGTCGCATAGATTTCATGGAAAAAATACCGCCCATCTTTGATGACATAATTTAGAAGAAAAAAGCGATAAACTTCTTTTAATAATAGAATCTCATTTTCCTGCAAAGGATAAACCTTATGATACGCTTTTAAAAATAAAATAAAGCGGTCTTCCATCAATACGCCAATATTATAAGTAAAAACGGTGCGGTCGCCAATGTCTGAAACGACTCGACTCAAAAAGTAGAAATCAAGCATCCGCGAACTCATTCGAAACCAATCGTAATCCCAGCGAGAAAATAATTTAAAACCTGCCGAAACCGAAAAATTTCCGATATTCCAATCAATAAATACGGGAATTTTGTCGAGTTGATCAAATTGCAAGGCTTCCAGATTTTCTAAACAAGATTCGCATTGGCGACGGATTTCATCAGGTAAAATACCCAATTCCATTTGCCCGAATTTGGTTGCTTGAATGGCCATCAACTGCCCAAGGTCTGATTGCAAAGTTTTGGATGACTTGGGCAAAGTATTTCGAATGAGATGGCATCCTTTGTGAAAACGCGCCAATTCTCCACCCAGTTTTTTAATCTGTCGTTCATCCAATCGACGCGGTAGTAATGTCCGTACCGTTACTGGCCGATAAAAAACTACCCAGGCATCAATCAATTCATTGGTATACCGAAACACAAATAATTTGTCTCCTTTCATCAACGCCCGCGAAAGAAAATTGGCATAAGGAAACATCAAATTATTCGACAAGGAATTAATAATGGTATGGTCTTCTACAAAATGCTCAAACTTGCCAAAATAGGACAACTTAGCTATGATAAATCGCTGGTCAGGAAAGGTGATTTTGTACACATGATTGGTCGAAACCATCGCGCTGATATCGGCGACGGATTCGATGATACGCGATGGGTCGTAATCGAGCCAGGCGTTGCGGATGATGGTGGTGAAGTCGGTTAGGTGCATGGATATTACTCTACTTTTTTGCCTTGTCTGTTAAATACGATTTCGTTTGCTCCTTTTTTCTCTCGTACATAAATTAATCCTCCACGCATATAAAGGGAAGTATATTTAATAGGCAAGACGAGCACTCCATCTTTATTCATTACCCCAAATTTACGTGACTGCTTTGGACCTTTTCCTACTTTATAAAGTCCCAATCCTACATAATTTTGCTGATCATACAAGGTTTCAGAAAGCAAATTACCGTCAGTTTTGATAAAACCTGCTTTACCGCTTTTGGTAGTAAAACCAATCAATTGAGTAGCGACATTTAATCCTCCCAAATATTTAAAATCGAATGGAATAACCGTTTTTCCATCACCATCAATCATGCCTGCACCACCATTTCCATAAGCCGAAAGCGTCAAAAAATTACCAATTTTTGCGGGATAAACTGATTGGATATTCTGATTTAGTGGTTGCGGTTTGCCTTTCGTCGGAATGACATAGCCTGTTTTGTCCGCAAAATAAATATGGAATAAATCGTCGCTTAATAATTTTTCTGACTGAAAAGTTTCCATTTTTTGACCATTCACTTTAAATGAAACTCGTTTACCATTTTCATCATATAATACATTCTGTCGCCCCACTTCAGGTTTCTCTTTATTCAATCCTTCCATGTATTTGCCCTCAGAAAAAATGCGGACGTGCCGTTCTGTAACCGGCTTCCAATCTTTGTCGATGATTTGTTCTCCATGTGGAGATTCCGTCAACCAATAACCTTTGTCGTATTTTTTAAAAGGACGCATACTCACAATATCCAAATTATCTCGCTCCGTTTTGCCCGTTACGATATTGATTATTTTAGTTTGTGCTTCTTTTCGGGTACGTGTGCCAACTAAAAATCGTTGGTCGTCAATTTTACGAATCAGGTCATATTCCATTGGTATAATTTCCTTCCCTGTTTTATCAAACATCCCTTGTTTTTTATCAATATTGGTCGCCAGGAAGTAGTCATTATATCGCATTAGTCGTTCATATTTGGGCTTTACCACCCAATTCCCTTTCGTATCAATTAGTCCATATTTAGTCGTTGGTCGAACTTGTCCCGCTGCACTTTCTATGACCGTAGCAATTCCCTGGTTCATTTTTCCAAAAGCTGTCACACTAGTAAATGGCTGTTCGGATAAAATATTACCAGCAAAATCTATTAAAAAACCGGATTTCTCCCGACCTTTTTTAATGAATAACAATTGTTCTTTGCCACTAATCAACGTGATAGAAAAGTTAGATTCACAAAGCATTTTTTTGTTCTCTTGCACATCCAGAAGATTGGTCGTTGTCACCAAATAACGCTCATCGACAACGCGTGGTCGCTGAAAACTACTATAAGGTACAAGGGTCTTAAAATCACTAAGTAACAACGAACGCGCTTCATCTTTTCCTCGGATACTCAACGTTATTTCACTTCCCCGACCTCCCACATCAATTTGACGCTGTGTAGCTTCGACCACGATTTTCCCATCATTTAGTACTCCATAGCCTTCTTTTGTTTGCACAATAAAAGTCTTTTTGCCTACTGGTTTGATATAATAATAATCATTTTTCAATACTTTTTTCCCCGTTTCACCATCATAATAATTGCCCATTGTCATACCATATCCTACAAATCCACCCGCAAAAGTGTCTACCGCAACTACCTCAAATTGTGGCTTTAAGATTATTTTTCCTGCCGCATTCTTATAACCCCATTTTCCATTTTTAAAAAAACATTGACCGCCATTTCTTAAATCATAAGTCGTCTCAATCTTTAAATCTTTTTGACTAGCTATTGCTTTTTTGTAATCTACTAATAAATTAGTTACTATCTCACCTGGACTTAGCTGATTTTCCGCATAAGGCGAAGGAGGAGGTGGTGGCGGCGGCGGAGCGAATTCTGCAATTGCTTCATCTCTTACTCCAGGTTCGACGGAATAATCACAGCCGCCTGGTTGTAGGTTGTACATTTCATAGATGGTTTTTGGAAAGCCCTGGGCTTGCATTTCAGTCACAGAAAAAAGCAGTAGATAAAAAAGTAATGATTTGTACATAAGTTTTG
>CAYUNA010000643.1:0-3187 GCA_964445895.1 uncultured Saprospiraceae bacterium
CACCGCCCCGCGCCGCAGGCGCGGGGGAGTGAGTTTTTTGAAGTTCGAAAATCTTCTGATTTTCTCGCTTCTCATAATTAAAAAAAAACTTACTTAAGTACTCAAACAAGCTTGCTGTAAAAGATAACAAAGTGGAGGGTTAGATAAAAATAGGAACTCATGCAAATATATTTTGGTTTAGAATTAGACGACTTAGTACTTCCACAACCTGCTGAAATACAGGGCGGTACGCATTATTTTGGACCCAACGGACTACTCACAATGCTCGAAACACACTTCGGGCTAACCGTTCTACCTGCCAATAATGAGTATCTCAGAATTGAACAATATCGGCAAGCTATCATGCGCCATGCTGCGGAATGTGGCGGAGAAAATGCGTCTTTTTACTGTCGTTCTTTCGATGCTGACCAATTTGCGACAGCGACAGAACTATTGTCTCGTCGTGATGAATTGCTGTTAGCTGGCTGGAATTTTTCGATAACAGAGGAATCGCCATTGAGATTAAAAACATTGGCAGAGATTGAAGCAATTTTTGAAAACGAACCAACGACAGAAGGAGAATTGAAGTTGGAATTGTCTCTTGGATTTGCCGACCGCTTTGTAGCTGTTTTTAAAAGCATTGGTCAGCGAAAACATCCCATTCAAGCCATTTATTTAAATGAACCACTGGATATATTGCCTTTTTATTTTCAAAAATTATTCAAAAAACTAAAAGAAAATTCTCCAGAAATAAAGATTCAACAGGTTGAAAATGAGCCGTTTGTCAATACAGGAAATGATTTGTCTTATTTTAAAAATCGATTACTCACTTCTTCGGGTAAACAAGCAAAAATTAAGTTGAACAACGACGGTTCGCTACTACTTTTAAAAGCAAAAAGAGCAAGTGATGCGGCAAGTTATTTAGCAAAAATATTTAAAGAAAATTCAGATTATCGCCCTGCTTGCTTGGTTCCTGAAAAAAATCGAGCCCTGGACACTGCTTTGATTCAAGAGGGGTTTCCCAGTCTTGGTATCCAATCTGCTTCCTTGGCGCGTCCGACATTGCAGATTTTAAAATTAGTGACTGCGTTTTTGTGGAAACCAATTGATCCTTTTAAAATTTTAGAATTTGTTTCATTATCAGTGAAGCCGCTTGACGATGGTTTGGCTAATGTGATAGCACAAGAAATGGCACAAGCTCCCGGAATTGATGGTGAAAGCTGGTTTATTGCGGTAAGTCGCTATTTTGAAGAGTTGAAAGAACGCGCAAAAACAGACAAAAAAATTGATGTCGCAAATGCTAATTTTCAATATGAATTTTGGTTTAAACGGTCGCGTTATGCAGCGGATAAAACGGTGCCGAAAGGAGAGGTTATTGATGTATTCGATTATGTACAAAATTGGGCGTATCAACTTTTTGGAGATACGGGAGAGAAGAATAATTCGCTACTCGTTTTGAGTGAACAAGCCAAACGAATCAAGGAATTATTAGAAGTCTTGCCTGAGGTTCAGTTGACTTACTTAGAATTGGAACGCATCGTTCGCACGATATATGAACCGTCGCCCGTCGTATTTCAGGAGCGCGAGGTTGGGCATCTTTCTTTTGTGATGAATAACAGCGCGATTGTGCGGCCAGTAGAAAAACTGGTATGGTGGAATTTTGTCCAAAACGAGCCTGTTCACTTCTTTTCGCGTTGGTATGAGAAGGAGCGAAAATACATGCAGTCTGTTGATTGTCAGTTGGTTACGCCAAAAGAAGAAAACGAGTTGTTGGTCTGGCAACGTAGCCGTCCAGTATTAAACGCTGGCGAACAATTGGTGTTGATTATGCCTGAAATGGTGGCAGGAAGTGTGGTACATCCGCATCCATTATTCGGCGATTTGGAGGCTACTTTTGAAAATTTAGAAGATATAACTTTTAATTTAGGTAATCAAAAGGGGCGTGATAATTTTGCTCAGCATTTTAATTTGCCCAAATTAGTTAGCATTCCACAGCGACAATTAGGGAAGCCAAAACCGTTTTTAAAAATTCCGAATTTTGATAAATTATCAGAGCGCGAATATGAGACTTTGACGAGTTTAGAAACGCTATTCTATTATCCTTATCAATGGATGTTCCGATATAAAATTAAACTGAATCAAACGTCTATTCTGAGTGTAGTGGATGATAACCGACTGCTTGGAAATTTGGCTCACCGTATGTTTGAAAACCTGTTTGATAAAGAAAAACGAGATGTGACGACCTGGAAAAAAGCGGAAGTGGAGCATTTTATTGAAAAAGAAGCCCCTAATCTTCTGCGGCGGGAAGGAGCGGTATTGCTGATGTACGGGCGCGAACCTGAGAAAATCGCCTTTATCAATAAGTTAAAATATTCCGCTTGGAGTTTGGTGTCCCAAATTCAGGAAAACAACTGGAAAATTGAAGGAACAGAAATGGATTTGCGTGGCGATTTTCAAGGAATGCCGATAAATGGGCGGGCAGATTTGGTGTTGAAACGTGGGGATGATGAACTCGCGATTTTAGACTTTAAATATAGAGGAGCAAGCCGTCGAGAACGCATTATTCGCAATCAAGAAGATTTGCAATTGGTGTTGTATTCCAAGCTATTGACAGCGGATGATTCTTGGGCGCATACAGGGTACTTTATTATGGAAGATGGCAAAATGGTTGCGCGTAACAATTTGGCTTTTAAGGATATAACAGCGGTGTCGCCTGATGTTGACCATACGGCAGTCAATCAAGAGATTTTGCAAAAAATGGAAGCAACCTATGCTTGGCGGATGCAGCAGTTGGCAGCAGGAAAGGTTGAAATTCGGTGCGAACAAACTTCAGGTGATTTAGAAGAGATTTATTACGAAACGGAAACTTCTGATAAGATAAATCAACTGTTGGAAATGAAAGCTGGTGATGCGTTTTTTGATGATTATCGGACATTGATAAATTTAGTGGAGTAGGAGGCAATCTACTAAAAATAAAAGCGGTACGTCAAATGTGTACCCAAGAGGATATTGAGGGGCAGATTCAGATTGCAAAACCTGAATCTGCCCCTCAAAAACACATCGCGCGTCGCCGCAAGCAACGCGCATTGTTATTATTGACGATTGAAAATTTGCAATTTTCTCCCTCCTGATAATTTTAATTTAAGGGAGTTTGTAATAAATAATCTACCCGTTATGGCGAAGTAATTTTTTTATTTAAGAAATTTAA
>CAYUNA010000644.1:0-3185 GCA_964445895.1 uncultured Saprospiraceae bacterium
AGCCTAAAACACGATGATTTTGCATCGTATTTCATATAATAAAAAATTTGGGATGACGCCTGTTTAGAATTGAATTTTCCTCTCAACAAGAAAAACTGCCTTTTCATAAACACCCTTGTCATTGTAGACTAAAGCCCATTGTCTTGACAAATTTGCCGGCAAAAATAGCTTAATTTTTTTGAAAAGGGAATTTCCACATTTTATTTTAAAAATTAAGTCAATTTTGCTCCTTCTTAAACGGCTTAAAGTCTGAGATGTTGAAATTTGTGAAAATTATTCTTTCTTTTGCAACATGAAAATAATAATTACAGGAGCGACTAAGGGTATCGGTCGCGCAATCACCAATATTTTTGCTAAAAATGGCTTTGATTTGGCTTTATGTGCACGAACACAAGCAGATTTAGACCAATGTAAAACTGATTTGCAAAAAGCACATCCTAATATTGAAATTTTGACGAAAGTCGTTGATGTAAGTAAAAAAGAAGAAGTCTTGGCATTTGCAGATTTTATCAAATCCAAATGGTCAACAGTTGATATTTTGATGAACAATGCCGGCGTTTTCTTACCCGGTGAAATTGCAAATGAGGAAGATGGAAAATTGGAAAGTCAAATTGAAACTAACCTTTATAGTGCTTATCATTTGACACGAGCCATTTTACCAATAATGTTGCCACAAAAAGCAGGACACATTTTTAATATGTGTTCAATTGCCAGTCAAATCGCTTATCCGAATGGCGGGTCGTACAGTATTTCAAAATTTGCATTACTTGGTTTTTCTAAAGTTTTGCGAGAAGAAATGAAAGACAAAGGTATTCGAGTAACGAGTATTTTACCAGGAGCTACATGGTCAGCAAGTTGGGCAGGGGTTGATTTACCAGAAAGTCGATTGGCGAAGGCAGAAGATATTGCGAAAGTAATTTGGAGTGCCTGGGAGTTGAGTGATTCGGCGGTTTTGGAAGAGGTAGTGATTCGACCGCAGTTGGGGGATTTGTAGAGGTAGTGACCTGTCAAGAGGAAGAAAATTAGAGACTTTCACTAAGTGAAATGAATTTAATAAGTTGAGCCAGAATGCGCCGTAATTTTTTCTTGTAAAAAGGTTTAAAAATCAGTGCATAGCCGCGTTACGGACTTATTTTTAAAGGTTTTTAGAAGGAAAAAGAACAAGCATAATGGTTCAAGTTATTGAATTCATTTCACTAAAAGTTACGACTACAATTTACTTTGATTTTTCCAAAGGGAATTTGAGGGATAGACATGAGTCAGCCCGAATTTTAATTCAACGAAATGCGGTGCAAAATTCACTCCATTTCAATCTAATTTTTACGGTATGCACCTCGGGGTTCTCAAAGTGCAAAATGAGAACAAAAGATGCCTTCAAAAATCGAAGGTTATTTACTTCGCGTTCCTTAGACAGAACTAAAGCCTATTCCCTACCTTAATTTTTGTCCTCTAAAAGTCTTTCCATCACTAAAATACCTTATTCATATAAGATTTATAAACATCTGGGCTTAGTTTTGCGTTGCTAAAGCGATTTTAAATCGTTTAAATCTTCAAACTAAAATAGATAAAACTAAACTTTTAAAACATATCCAATGATGCGTATCTGTACATTTCTCTTTTGCCTTTTCACCCTTTGTGGGCAATCTTTTGCACAATCTCATGACCATCTTTCTCCGTGTGGCGTTGAGCAGCCCGGTTTAGAAATGGACCATACCTGGTTGCGAGATTACCAACAAAATCCTGATAAATATCCGATGCCCGAAGATGCCGATTTAATCATCGCAGCTTTGCAGGTTCACAACATGGGTAATGATGATGGAAGTGGTTATTTTCCCTGGAGTTCGATGTTGAATGCCTTGTGTCAATTACAAAATGGTTTTGAGGATTCGGATATTCAATTTTACTTAACCAATGGAATTAATTTTGTGGACAACACCAGTTGGAACAATCACGAATCCTTCGGCTTGGGGGGTCAGATGATGAACAATAATTCCGTGAATAATATGCTGAATACTTTTATCTCAACAGAGGCAGCAGGCAACTGTGGCTACTATTCGCCAGGACCAGACGCAACGGTGGTGGCAAAATCCTGTGCTGGACCAAGTGACAATACCTGGGCGCATGAGATAGGACACTATTTGTCTTTGCCGCATACTTTTTTTGGTTGGGAAGGTGTAGATTATGACCCAAATGTCTCGACAGCCAGTTATCAGAATCAAGTGTTTACACAAATTGAAAAAGTAGATGGTAGCAACTGTGCCAATGCAGCAGATGGTTTTTGTGATACTTCCGTTGACTTTATTTCTAACCGTTGGACTTGTAATTCTGATGATGAAAACAATATTGATTTCTACGATACGGATGGAACAGCTTTTCGGGTAGACGGTACTTTTTTCATGTCTTATTCGAATGACATTTGCGCGGCTCGTTTTTCACAAGAACAGACAGATGCCATGCGGGCTAATTTGCAGTTTCAACGGTCAGAAGTGATTTTGGATGATGTGGAAATTGAAGAAATAGATATAACAGATTTTAATCCTATCGCTCCAGTAGGTGGCGAAGAAGTGGCTTATAATTATGTAAAAATCGAATGGGAGCCTATCCCGAATGCCACCCACTATTATATCGAAGTGACACGCCATCCTTTTGATGTAGTGATTGAAAAAGCCATGGTAACAGATACAGAGTACATTGCAACGACTTTGATTCCTGATAAAAATTATGCCTGGGAAGTTCGTCCGTTTAATTGGGGATACTTTTGTGCGCCACTTTCTGAAAAAGTACTTTTTACAACCAACCAGACAGTAAGCACAAATGAAATCCAAGGTGTAGATGCTATTCAGATTTTTCCAACAGTCATTCGAAATGGTGAAGCTTTGAATATTCAATTGGAATCAGCTCAAACGCTGGGTTCTGCAGAAATTTCGCTGACCAGTTTAACGGGCATTCGTCACCAAGTAGAACAGGTGATTATTCAAAATGGTCAAAATCAATTTGAAATTCAGCCAGTAGGTTTGAGTAGTGGTATTTATATCGTGGGTGTGACGACAGATAGTGGTAGTGTTTATCAAAAAATTGTAGTTCAATAATCTTTTTATTCACTACCAAGTGCCTCTCATTTTGATTTTTTGTCGGGTCAAGTAATTAAAAGTAAAAGGGCTTTCTCATAAAAACTAAAAGGCGCA